>JAEEIK010000132.1 GCA_016281335.1 Lachnospiraceae bacterium
AAGCAATATCTGGAGGAAACGATCAGTATTGCGCAAACAGTTTCACAGGAAGAGATCGAAAAAGGTATCGAGATACTTCGTGAAACAAAGAAGAACGAGGGAAGGCTGTTTATCCTCGGAGTTGGCGGAAGTGCGGCAAATGCTTCACATGCAGTTAATGATTTCAGAAAGATCGGCGGGATCGAAACGTACGCACCTACCGATAATGTTTCGGAACTGACGGCAAGGACCAACGATGAAGGATGGGAGACAACATTTGCGGAGTGGCTTAAGACAAGCCATTTGAACGGGAAGGATTCCGTAATGGTGTTTTCTGTCGGCGGAGGAAGCGAAACCACATCCCTCAACATTGTCAATGCACTTAAACTTGCGAAGGAAAGGGGAGCAAAGGTTATCTCTATAGTGTCAAGAAACGGCGGATATTCCAAACAGGTCAGTGATGCATGTGTTCTTATACCTGTTGTTGATGATTCGCGAATAACACCCCATGCAGAAGGATGGCAGGGAGTTGTATGGCATTTGATGGTCAACTGCCTGGTACATACGGACAAGTGATTTCAGATAGGTTGACCATCGAATCCCAGGCGGAGCGCCGCCTGAGCGGGTATGGTAACCTATATAATAAGGGAACGAAAGGGGATAAAAATGAAAGCAAGTGATCTTACAATTACGATATATGCAGACGGTGCCGATATCGAGGCGATGAAGGAAGAGTATAAGAAAGGATATGTCAAGGGATTCACAACAAATCCGACTCTTATGAAGAAGGCAGGCGTTAAGGATTACGTGACGTTTGCAAAGGAATGCGTTAAGGAGATACCTGATCTTCCGCTTTCACTCGAAGTGTTCGCGGATGATTTTGAAGGTATGGAGGAAGAGGCAAGGATAATATGCGGGCTTGGTAAAAACGTTTATGTCAAGATCCCGATCACAAACTCAAAAGGAGAATCGAGCATACCTCTTATCAAAAAGCTTTCTGCTGAAGGACTCAGATTAAATGTCACCGCGATACTGACGATGAAGCAGATCGAGGAGACTGTAGATGCGTTTGCCGATGGAACAAGTAATATCGTATCGGTATTTGCGGGAAGGATAATGGATACCGGCGTGGATGCTGTTCCGATGATGAAGAAGGCAAAAGAGATCGCATCGAAGAAGCCGGGGACGCTCACGCTTTGGGCAAGCTGCAGGGAAGTATATAATATCGTGCAGGCGCAGGAGTCGGGAACGGATATCATTACCGTTACAAATGCCATTCTTGCAAAGCTTCCCAACTTCGGAAAAGATCTCGGACAGTTGTCGCTTGAGACAGTACAGATGTTTGTGAATGACGGAAAAAGTCTGGGCTTCTCGATCAGGGCATAACGTTTTGCTTAGATAATTACGCGCTTTTTCATAATTACTTGTTGACAAAACCGCATGACTGCGCTATATTTTTTATTGTGTCTACAGAATTTACTTAGTTTTACAGTATTTTTATGATGATAAAGGTAGCTTGAAAGGAGAATTATTATCATGGCAGACATTAAGAAACCCACAGTAACAGTTAAAAAGGCTGTTGTTACAGAGCCCGAGAAGGCTAAGGAAGTACTTAAAGCAGCTGTAGCAGAGCAGAAGGCAGCAGCACCTGCTAAGAAGGCAGCTCCCGCTAAGAAGGCAGCACCTGCTAAGAAGGCAGCACCTGCTAAGAAGGCAGCTCCCGCTAAGAAGGCAGCAGCACCTGCTAAGAAGGCAGCTCCCGCTAAGAAGGCAGCAGCACCTGCTAAGAAGGCAGCTCCCGCTAAGAAGGCAGCACCTGCTAAGAAGGCAGCACCTGCTAAGAAGGCAGCTCCTGCTAAGAAAGCAGCTCCTGCTAAGAAGACAACAGCTAAGAAGGCACCTGCAAAGAAGGTTGAGATCAAGTCATCTGTTTCACTTCAGTTCCAGGGCAAGGATTACACAACTGCTAACCTTGTAAAGATGGCTAAGGATGCTTATAAGAAGGCAGGCGGAAAAGATACTCTTAAGACTATTGCCGTATATGCAAATGTTGACGATGGCATGGGTTATTTCGTAGCTAACGGAACATTCCAGGGCAAGTTCGAGATCTGATCATAAATTCTTATTAGATAAATGAGTTAAAGGGGACTAGAGATAGTCCCCTTTTTGTAACTGATATTGTTTCATTCCGGAGGTTTGACAAATGATCAAGTTATATGATGAAGGGGTATTTCTTGTTAACGGAACGCAGATCAAAACAGTGTCTGAAGCTGCGGGAGATGTGGTCGATGCATCGAAGAATACTATCGCATACGAAATACTCTCAAAACACAATACATCGAATGATACGGATAAACTTAAGATAAAGTTTGATAAACTTACTTCTCACGACATAACTTATGTCGGGATCATTCAGACCGCCCGTGCTTCAGGACTTGAAAAGTTCCCGATCCCTTATGTGCTGACGAACTGTCATAACAGTCTTTGTGCTGTCGGCGGTACGATCAACGAAGATGATCACATGTTCGGACTTACGTGCGCAAAGAAGTACGGAGGAGTATATGTACCTCCTCATCAGGCTGTAATTCACCAGTTTGCGCGTGAGATGCTGGCATGCGGCGGAGCCATGATACTCGGATCCGATTCCCATACGAGATACGGGGCACTCGGAACAATGGCTATGGGTGAAGGCGGACCGGAGCTC
>JAEEIK010000133.1 GCA_016281335.1 Lachnospiraceae bacterium
AAATGTATGATTCCGTAAGCATGAATGTGGATGTACGAAGCGAATACAGGATAAAAAGGCTTGATAACGGGCTTGGCGGAATGATATTCGAAGAAGTTCCGGTTACCCCCTATGTTAAAGATCTGAGCGTATATGAGCGCGCTACGGAATATGAGAAAGAATTTGATATCACATACTGGAGTTTTTATATGGCCTTTGATGATGAAAAGCCGGTAGGAGCGTTAACGGTAGCTGCACGTACGGATAAACTGTATATGCTTGCAGGACGTGAGGATGCCTGCGTTCTATGGGATATCCGTGTGGCGGATGCATATAAGCATCAGGGCATAGGGCAGAAAATGCTTGATCTTGCAATTAAGGATGCCAAGGCAGCCGGCTATAAACAGATGATCATCGAATGTCAGAACAATAATGTTCCGGCATGTAAGTTTTATCATAAGCAGGGGGCACTGTTGTCGAAACTCGATATGTATGCTTATTATGATGAGCCGGATTGCAGGAACGAAGTACAGTTTATCTGGTATCTTGATCTTAACTGAAACCGATCAGGGGGACGGTTCTCTGATCGGAAAATAACAATCAGGGGGACGGTTCTCTGATCGGAAAATAACACGGAGGAGAAATGGCAGATATATATTTTATTTCAGGGCCCTGTGGCTGCGGTAAAACAACACTCACGGACGAACTGGCAAAGTATATGGTAAAGGTTGAGAAAAAAAGGCAGGTCTATGTGATCCATGGCGATGATTTCCATCAGGGCTTTGTGCTGCGTTTGTATGAAGAAGGGCCTTTCTGGGAAGACGGACAGGCGGCAGACAGGATAGAATGGCAGGAGATACTTAAGTTTAACTGGGAATGCATCATTGACATAGCGGCTAAGGTATTAAAACGGGAAATGGACGTTTTGATCGATTACATAGTTGAAGATGAGATGCCGCTTCTGAAAACATTGTCTGAAGAGTATCATGCCGGACTTCACTATCTGGTACTTACTGCAGCTGAAGATGAGATAAGAAAACGTATCGAAATGCGCGGTGATACGGAAATGGTTGAACGGGCATTATTCCTGAAGGAAAAGCTGGAGAATGCTGCAGAAAATCAGGGACACATCTATGATAATACCGGAAAGAGCATAGAAATTGAAACCGAAGAAATAGCAGCATTGATAAAGAAGGGATCGTTGATCTGTTAGAAGGAGAGTTAAGAAAATGGAAAAAGGAAAGATAATATTTTTAAACGGTGTTACCAGTTCTGGTAAAACATCGATAGTTGAGGCACTGCAGGCGCGCAGGGATGTGTTCTTCTATGTGGTTGCCAATGACCTGTTTCAGGAAATGGTTGGTGAACAGTATCTGGAGGAGAATTACTGGAAGTATCTTTCGGAAGTGATCATCATGATGTATCACACTGCAAAGCTTTATTCCGATATGGGTAAGAATGTTCTGATCGACGGAATACTTGTAGAGCGTGATGAGATCAAACCGCATTATCAGAAGCTTAAAGAGATATTAAAAGACAGCCCGCTTGATATTGTAGAAGCGTATTGTCCGTTAGAGATCTGCAGGCAGAGAAACATCGAGCGCGGAGACAGATATGAAAGCCAGTCTGATGAACAGGCGGAACTGATGAGTAAGGATATCGATTACAGTCTGCGCGTGGATACCAGTAAGTTAACTGCGGAAGAATGTGCGGAAGAGATCATACGGAAGTTGTTTATGTGAAATGATGATGCAGCTGCAGGCCTATATGGTGGATGATCATGAAAATAATAATAATTAACGGCCCGATGGGGATCGGAAAAACAACAGCAGGTAACTTTATCGCAGACAGGCATCCCGGAACCGCATTTATAGACGGGGACTGGTGCATGGATATCCATCCTTTTGTGGGAAACAGGGAAACAAAGGAAATGGCTGTTGATAACATTCTGCATATGATACGTAATTACCGGGAATGTTCGGAATGCGGGATGATCGTGCTCGCCTGGCTGATGGATGATGCATGGGTATATGAAAAGCTGACTGCAGGGATCAGGGAGTCAGGGCTTGAGATAAGGAGTGTTACCCTTGTCTGCGGTGAAGAACAATTGAGAAAACAGTGGATGGCAGATAAGAACTGTCCGTGGCGAACCGGGGAATGGCTGGAGGCGGCGCTTAAGTCGCTGGATCATTTCTCGCAGGCGGATAACTGTATCAATACGAGCGGGCTATCCGTGGAAGAGGTCGCGGACCTGATTGAAGGAGAATGAAAGAAAATGGTATATTACAAAGACGATGAACTGATCATACGCTCTATGGAAGAGGCGGATGATAAGGAATTTTATGACGCGCTTACTGCGCAGGGATGGCACCCGCAGCCAGGTGCCTGGATGAAAAGAATGAAGGACGAGGCTGAAGGCAAGTGCATTACACTGCCAGCCGTGTATCAGGAACAGGCGGCAGGCTATGTGTATCTCTATAAGACGGTCAATGAAGGGCCGTTTAGGGGAAAAGGCTGGCCGATGATCGTTGATTTCAATGTCCTGAAAAAGTTTCAGAGGAAGGGTATAGGCAACAGGCTTATGGATGCGGCAGAGAGGCTGGCGGTCGTGTATGCGGATACGGTCTGTCTGGGAGTCGGAGTATGTGACAGCTATGGCAGTGCACAGAGGATGTACGTAAAACGCGAATACATCCCCGATGGATCGGGAGTATGGTATCAGGATAAACAATGCGTGCAATATGAGACGGTCTGCACGGTTGATGATGATCTGATAATGTATCTGTATAAAAAACTGAAGGATGATTAAGGAGGATAATTTTATGGAGTATCAATTTAAAACTCTCCGGGAGATACCGGAAAAGAAGGATATGGCGGCACAGTGGTTTCATGAAAAGTGGGGTGTGCCCCAAGAAGCCTATCTCGAATGTATGGAAGCCTATCTTGGCAAAGAAACGGAATACGGCTGGTACGTCTGTTTTGACGGCGATAAGATAATCGGCGGATTGGGAGTGATCGATAACGATTTTCATGACCGAAAGGATCTGGCACCGAATGTCTGCGCCGTATTCGTTGATGAAGAATACAGAAAACAGGGAATCGCGGGAAAGCTGCTGGATCTGGCAGTGGAAGATCAGCGTGCACATGGTATTTCACCTTTATATCTGGTAACTGACCACACCGGCTTTTATGAGCGCTATGGCTGGGAATTCTTCTGCATGGCTCAAGGGGACGATGAACCTGAACCCACAAGATTATATATACACAAATGAAAAGAATTATACCATTTATCCTGATACTGTGTTTTATGCTTTCGGCCTGCGGCTCTCAGGAGGTTATCGGCAGCGTATACGGATCCGAACATGAGTATACATCGATCGGAGAAGATACATATACGTTGTGCGATAATCCGGGAGTCAGTATTGCATGGGATAAAGATGAACTCTTAGGTATCGTCGAGTTTGAGAATGCTGATACGGATCCGATGAAGGTATACAGCATTAAAGGCTATGATGATAAAGATTACATCTATACCATATGGGTATATGACGGGGCATTTTATAAAAAGGATAAATGAGTGAAAGGAATAACGATGGAATACAGTACTAAAATATCTGAAAGGATGTGGAATCTGCCTGACAAAGGAGAATTGGAAGCAGAAAGAGAGCAGACTTTCATCGATGATATCGTGCAGAAGTCGCATATAGAGAAGGAACTCCTGAGCAGTCTGGATGGCATTGAAACTGTCTTTGACGGCGGAGGCGGCTGCGGCAGGTTTTCAATCCTGCTGGCTAAACAGGGATGTAAAGTCACTCACTTTGATATATCCAGGCCGATGATAGATAAGGCAAAAGAGCTGGCTGAGAAAGCAGGTGTTCTTGACAGGATGACTTTTGTAAAAGGAGCGTTGGAGGATCTTTCCGCATATGAGGACGGGACGTTTGATCTGGTGATGTCTTTTGATGCGCCGATATCCTATACATATCCGAAGCAGGAAAAAACCATAAAGGAACTGGTGAGGATAGCAAAGAAACGTATCATCATAAGCGTATCAAGCAGGCTGGGGTCATTGCCTTATCTTGCAAATCCTCTTCAGAAAAATCAGTTTATCCTGGATCCCGAGTGCGACAATGACTGGGTAAAGTGGTGCCTGGAAAGCAGGGATCGGATGATTGAAAGTTTCAGCTTTGACAAACAGAAGCTGACGGATACTTATGAGAACGGATTGATGTGTGATATTGAAGAGACCACAAAGGCTTATGATAACGGTGAGGCGCCCTGGTGTATCACCTATCACTTTATGCCGGATGAACTTAAAAGCATACTGGAGGATTGCGGAGTAAGGAATATCAGCCTTGCGGGTCCGGGAGCTTTTGCAAGAACCATCCCAAATGAGATCCTTGTAAAGATAATGAAGGATCCGGAGCAAAGAGAGGACTTCCTTGAATTCTGCCACTTGTATGACAGCAATCCCTATGTATGCGGCATAGGCAAGGATAATCTGTTTGCTAAGGGAGAGCTTGCCTGAAGGTAATTAAATATGAACGAAGAAAAAAAGCAATTGGAGATGTGCTGGATCGTAACGGATGATCCGATAGAAATTGAGTTCCCTGCCGGGTATACTATGGAAAACTATGCAGGCGAACAGGATAAGCAGGCATGGTGTGAATGCTGCCGCGAAGGTATGCTGATGGATGAGAAAGCGGGAACACAGGCTTTTGATGATTCGATGTCGGATGGGATAGTGGTCGATCTTTATAATGATGTTTTCTTCCTGAAGTATAAGGGTGAAGTGATCGGAACCGTTACAGCTTTTGTGAGAGAAGACGGTAACGGCGAACTTCATATGGTCAGCATACGTCCGGAATACAGAGGTAAGGGGCTTAGCAAGTATCTTAATGAAACCGGCAAGCTGAAACTTCAGTATGCCGGAGCAAAATGCATTTATCTTACTACAGATGAATTCCGCAGGGGAGCGATCAAGGGTTATCTTTCTGCAGGTTTCCTGCCGGTAGATAACGATGCGGATATGCAGGACAGATGGGAACAGGTACTGGATGATCTTGGTATCGTTAAAACAGATATGCTTAAGGAAGATCTTAGTGGAAGAAATACCATATATCGCATACCGGAATCCATCCGACAGCATATCGCTTATAAAACTTATCATATGGATAATGTAGGCTGTTCGGATTCACAGGTTCGGATATACGATGATCTCGTTCTGAAGATCGAGGAAGAAAGAACGGAACTTGCTGATATGGTATCACTTATGAAATGGCTGGAGGGAAAACTGCCCGTACCGAAAGTGATATATACGGAAGTGAGCGGAGGATACCGCTATCTGCTCATGAGTAAAGCTGAAGGGCTCATGGCCTGTGATCCCTATTATATGGAACGCCCCGATGAACTGTTACCGCTTCTTGCAGAAACTATCCGTATGCTTTGGCAGGTGGACATATCTGCATGTTCGAGAAAACGTACGCTTGATAATGTGCTGAAAGAAGCAAGATACCGCGTGGAAAATGATATGGTGGATGTTGATGATGCGGAGCCTGAGACCTACGGAGACGGAGGCTTCAGGGATCCTTATGAGCTGTTATCCTGGCTGGAAGCAAACAGGCCGGAAGAGGAGCTTGTATTCTCGCATGGAGATCTCTGTCTGCCGAATATATTTTTCAAGGATGGAAAGCTCAGCTGTCTCATAGATCTTGGAAATGCCGGAGTATGCGATAAATGGCAGGATCTGGCACTCTGCTACCGAAGCCTTAAACACAATGCTAACGGGAGTTACGGTAAGGTATATCCGGGGATAAATGAAGATGAACTTTTTAAATTACTTGGGATAGATCCTGATCAGGAGAAGCTGCGGTACTATATACTTCTTGATGAGTTGTTTTAAAGGAAATGCCCTGCGGGGATGTTATTATAGTCGGAAGGAGACTGCTGTAACATGATAAGCTTAAAAGCGATCACAAGAGAAAATATTGATGAAGTGCTTGCGTTGCGCGTACGCGGTGATCAGAAGGGCTTTGTGATCTCAACGGCAGACTCGCTCGCAAAAGCCTATGTATATCCGGATACGGCGTATCCTTTTGCGGTGTATGATGAAGCTGTGTTGGTAGGTTTTATCATGATGGGATATTATGAGCTGAAGAAGTATTATACACTTTGGGAATTTCTTATCGATCAAAGGTATCAGAACAAGGGTTATGGCAGGCAGGCGCTTAAGCTTGGAATGCAGTATGTGTGGGAAAGATTCGGAGCTGTTGATATATATACAGGGGTAGCACCCGGAAACAAAGCGGCAAAGCATTTATATGAATCCGCAGGGTTTAAAGATACCGGACTTATTGAGTGCGGAATGGAAGAGATGAGATGTAGCTCAGAATACAGCAGGGATCAGAGCGGCGCGCCCGGTATCAGAATGATAGGAGAAGGATGATGAATACGGCAGGAACCAAAAGAATTGAAACAGAACGTTTGATACTGCGCAGATACGTGGTTGAGGATGCAGAGGATATGTACAAGAACTGGGCGTCAGATCCGGAGGTAACTGCATTTCTGTCCTGGCCCACACATGCAGATGTATCGGTGACAAAAGGGATACTGGAAAATTGGGTGTCACATTATGATGAGGGAAGAACCTATAACTGGGGTATAACACTTAAGGGCAATGATCATGTGATCGGAAATATTGCTGTTGTTGAGCGAAGTGAAAGGACCTGTTCCTATGAACTGGGCTATTGCCTTGGCAGGGGATACTGGGGGCGTGGGATCATGCCGGAAGCACTGCGGGCTGTGATACAGTATCTTTTTGCAGAGGAGAAAGATCTGAACCGCGTTTATGCAAGCCATGATCTGCGCAATAAAAAATCAGGACGTGTAATGGAAAAAGCCGGGATGCATTATGACGGAAGCCTGCGTGCTTCGAAGAAGAATAATCACGGTTTCCATGATACAGCATATTATTCCATACTCCGCAGTGATCTGGTTACGCATGAGCAATATGCAAAGCTCTTTGGCGAAATGCATCCGGGATTTTTCGAAAGGGATTATATTCAAAGAGTTTCAGAGGATGAGCCTGCTTCAGAGATGCTGCTCAGACTGCAGAGTTTTGATGAGAAGATCTATGATAAGAAATTGCCGGATAATATCCGCTTCGGCTATTATGACGGTGAGTTGAAAATGCTGAAGGAAGCGGTCAATGCCGTGCTTCCGCACTGGGTTCCGTTTTTTGACGGGAATTCGCGGGTGTATTGCAGTTTCGAGAATGAAAAGATAGTCAGTTTCTGTATGATCGAGGATTTCGGCGAGCATACGGTAAATGATATGTCATGGAAGATAGGCGGACCGGGCTGTGTAGGTACGCTTCCGGAGTATCGTGGCAGAGGGATAGGTCTTACGATGGTACGAAACGTCACAAAGATACTGCTGGACGAATTCTATGACTACAGTTATATACATTATACTTATGAAACGGACTGGTATTCAAAGCTCGGATATAAGACGTTTCTTAAATGGAACTGCAGGGGCATAGTTGAGGAAAAGAATGAATAAACTGGAAAAGATGGGAGAGTTCTTTAATGCCAGACTGGATGGTTATGAAGAACATCAGATGACTACAATAGAATTTGCGGAGGAGTTTTATCCGTATACGGCTGAGTGCCTGCCGAGAATTTCGAAGTCATGCATTTTAGATCTGGGCTGCGGGACCGGACTGGAACTGGATCATTATTTCAGGATCGTTCCCGATGCGAGAATTACAGGTGTCGACCTTGCAGAAGATATGCTGGGTGAGCTTGAAAAAAAACATGCTGATAAGGATATAAGATTGATAAATGCTTCTTATTTTGAAGCACCGTTCGGGGAGGAATTGTATGATGCGGCAGTTTCAGTTGAATCACTCCACCATTTCACGAAAGAAGAGAAAATCCCTTTATATACTAAGCTGAATAAGGCTTTGAAAAACGGAGGGTATTTTATACTGACCGATTACTTTGCGCTTACGGACGAAGAGGAGAAACAAAAACGCAGTGAATTACTGGCTTTAAGAAAAGAGCAGGGATTGCCGGATGGAGTGTTTTATCACTATGATACTCCGCTTACTGTGGAACATGAGACAGAGGCTTTACATGAGGCGGGCTTTACTGCTGTTCGGGTAATTAAGAGCTGGGGAGTAACTCATACCATTAAAGCGATCAGATCAACCGGGGGGACGGTTCTCTGATTGGCCAGGGCCACTGAGCGAAAGGAGTCTTATGAAACGCAAACGGCTTAACAGAGATGGCTGGGGCTTCCAGTATTATCCCTATTATCAGCTGAGGATAGATGACCCGGTCTTTAAGGGAACAGCGTGCCTGATAAAGCTGACGGATGGGGAAGCAAATTATTGGAACACGCCGAAAGCAGGCAGGATACAGGTGACGGGAAGCGGCATGTCCTGGCTGGAACTGATCCCGGACAATGCATATCATGTGATAACGATCAAGTATTTCCCCGAAGGTTCTCATGATCCGGAAAGAAAGGCTTATCCTGTTCCTGCTGATGAAAAATATCAGCCATCGATCTGGTATGTGGATGTTATAGAAGGAATCGAATATGATGATCATGGCATAGCCGTATTTATTGATAAATATCTTGATGTGATCTTCACTCCGGAAGGTGATATCAAGATTGATGACAGGGATGAACTTGAGGCTGCATTTTCATCCGGAGAATTATCGAAAGAGCAATATGATGCGGCACTTGCGGAAAGTGAAATGATCCTCCGTAAGTATTGCAGTGATATCCGTAAAACAGACGAATGGTGTGCAAGTATAAGGAGACTGGTTGAGGAAAGAATCAATGACGGATTATGTTGAATATGCGAAGATGACGGGAAGCAACCGGGTATATCCTTTATCCATAGCTGAAGGATATCAGAGCGGTGATATTATCGCAGATAGTATAAATGATGTTCAATGTGTTATGTTCTGGCACTATTGTGGATTTGCATATCTTTCCGGTAAAGTGACAGAACCATTTCTAAACAGGATCTATGAGGATTATTTCTGTAAGGAGATAAAGCGACGATTTGTACTCATAACTGATGATGAGAAGGTAATACAGTTCTTTGAGGGAAAAGATGGACTGGCTATGGATCAGCGGAAGGAATACCGCTTCAATAATGATGTGACTTTTTCTGCAGAGGATTTTAATATAGACCTAAGGGTTGAAAGAATAGATGATTCTAACATAGAGTTTATACAGGGAAGGATCGTCCCGGCTTTTTCCTGGGATTCATCTGATACATTTCTTAAGAAGGGCTTCGGATACATCGCAATGGACGGGGATAAGTATGCGGCTGTGGCATTTTCTGCGGCAGTGAGTTCTGAAGAAGTGGATATAGGCGTGGAAACAAACGAAGCATACAGGAATCGCGGCCTGGCGAAGATACTGGCAATACATATGATACGTGAAATACTGAATATCGGAAAGACTCCGGTATGGGCGCATGCGGCCGGTAATACGGCTTCCATGAAAACATCGCTGGGAGTGGGTTTTAAGGAGATACATTGTAACACGGTCATCAGGAAGGCTTGATAATGAAGATACGTGAACTGAAAACGTCAGAAACAGGACTTCTGAAAGATTTCCTGTATGAAGCGATATTTATTCCGGAAGGTGTGGAAGCGCCGGATCGTAAGATCATTGAACTGCCGGAACTAAGATTGTATTATGAGGATTTCGGAAAAGGAAAAGCTGATCTTTGCCTTGTTTGCGAAGAGGGCGGAAGGGTAGTCGGTGCAGTCTGGACCAGGATCATGAATGATTACGGGCATGTAGATGACGATACGCCATCTTTTGCAATCTCTTTATATAAGGAATACAGGGGCAGAGGCGTCGGAACAAAACTCATGTATGCCATGCTTGAACTGCTCAGGTCAAAAGGATATAAAAGGGCCTCCCTGGCAGTACAGAAAGCAAACTATGCCGTACGCATGTATGAAAAAGTAGGCTTTCGTATCACGGATCAGAATGATGAAGAGTATATCATGGTATATGATGACAACCGATCAGGGGGACGGTTCTATGATCTTGTTAAGAAGATACCATCCGGAAGAGTTGCAACATACGGTCAGATTGCGGAACTTGCCGGAAACCGGAAACTTGCCCGTGTAGTCGGAAACCTGCTTCACAGAAATCCGGATCCGGATAATATCCCCTGCTATCGGGTGGTCAATGCAAAAGGAGAGCTGGCGGAGAATTTCGCTTTCGGCGGAGCCGGAGCGCAGAAAAAACTTCTGGAAGCGGAAGGCGTAGTGGTGGAAGGCGGAAGAGTAGACCTAAATTTGTTTCAGTGGAAACCAACCGGGAGCAACCGGGGGGACGGTTCTCTGATCGGTCTGGAAAAATAAGGGTTTCAGAGTAGTTGAGGGGGATTTTAAACCGAAATCAACCGGGGAACCCTCCCACTGATTGAAAAGGAGAAGAATTATGGAATACTGGGATCTTTATGATGCGGAACGGAAGCCTCTTGGGCGCACACATGCACGCGGAGAGAAATTCGGAGAAGGTGAATACTATGTATGTTGTGAAATATGGGTGCGCAATAAAGAGGGGCGCTTTCTTACTACAAAACGTCATCCGGATAAAACTGCAGGCAATAAGTGGGAGTTTGTAGGCGGGGGAACACTTGCCGGAGAGACTACTCTTGATTCGGCTGTGAGAGAGCTTTTCGAGGAGACCGGTATAGTTATTGATAAGAGTGAATTAAGGCTTTTGACTACCAATGCAAAGAAAAACTATTTTCTTGATATTTATCTTGTGAAAAAAGACGTAGACATAAAAGATGTGATTCTTCAACCGGAAGAAACAACTGATGCCAAATGGTCATCGGATGAAGACATCAAGGCTATGATAGCATCCGGTGAATTTGCTTATTCTGTGGGAGTACGGTATGAAAAGTATCGAGAACTGTGTTGGGAGGTGTGATAATGGTATCAATTGATATGAATAAAACAGGGCTTAGGATTAAAAAATATGTTTCTGATGCCGGCTACAGCGTTAAGTTTATACAGGAATACTTAGGGCTTTCCTGTCCGCAGCCGATTTACAGATGGTTTAAAGGAAAGATACTGCCATCGATAGATAATCTATTGAGATTAAGTGAATTATTTAATATTCATATGGAAGATTTATTGGTTAAGAGTAAAGAAAATGTTCATATCTTCGAATTAATGCCTACAAATCATCGGCCGAGCATATTAAAACGCTTATTATCGTATTATACCGAAGTATCCGGATGTTTGGATTTTGGACTATCCGTCCAATGACATTAAGTAAGGCATGATTTATCATCAATCAGAGGGACGGTTCTGTGATCGCCACGGGAAAATGGGGCTTTTTCAACGGATGAAGTGGTTGTTGGCCCCAAATTCAACCGGAGAACAGTCCCCGTGATTGAAGGGAGGAATGATCATGCCAAGAAAAGCCCGAGAAAAAGCAAAAAGCGGGATATATCATGTGATGCTTAGGGGGATAAATCATCAGCAGATTTTTGAGGAAGAAGATGATTATCAGGTATTTCTGCGAATATTGCGTAAATGCAAAAGAGTAAGCGGATTTAAGCTCCTGGCCTATTGCCTGATGGGGAATCATATACATCTGCTTATCAAGGAAAATGAGGAAAAACTTGAGCTGATACTTAAGCGAATAGGAGTCAGATTTGTCAGGTGGTATAATCAGAAATATCAGAGAAGCGGGCATTTGTTTCAGGACCGGTTCAAAAGTGAAATTGTGGATGATGAAAGATACCTGATCACCGTGATCGCTTATATCCATCAGAATCCTGTGAAAGCAGGTATATGTATGAATCCGGAGGAGTATCGATACAGCAGTTACAGAGAATACCAAAAGTATCATTCGTTGGTGGATATGGATTTTGTAGAAAGCATCATTTCGCGGGAGACTATCGTATCATACAGCAAAGCAATGATAAATAAGCAATGTTTGGAAATGGGTGAAAAAACTGTCTGCGGTGTAACGGATTTAAAAGCTAAGGAGATGATCATAGATATTGCAGGGCTGGATGATACTACGGAGCTTAAAGAGATAGAAAAGTGTAAAAGACAGAGAATTATAAAATCATTAAATGTACATGGATTAACCATGCGTCAGATCAGTCGATTAACTGGAATATCTTATTATACAGTCAGAAAGGCAATCGTTGGATAAGCTGGGGACAAAAAGGGAGCAAAGTCGGAGAGGTATCGTGAAATGGATATAGATGATTATATAGAATTGTATAAAAGCGGCGGATATATTAGGGAAATGCGTAAGCATGTGGGGCATGCTCCTGTGATGACATGTGCCTGCGGTGTGATTATAGAAAACGACAAGGGAGAAATTCTGCTGCAGAAAAGAAAGGATAACAGCTGCTGGGCTATCATCGGCGGTTCCATGGAAATGGGAGAGACTTTTGAGGAAACCGTAAGGAGAGAGACCAGGGAGGAATCCGGTCTGACTATAGGTGAGCTGGAATTGTTTCAGCTTTATTCCGGGAGGGATCGTATCATAGAATATCCTAACGGAGATATCTGTTTTGGCCCGGGAATTGTTTTTATCACAAGGGAATATGAAGGTGAAATAGTAAATGATCCGGAAGAAGTATTGGAACACCGTTTTTTTAGCAAAAGGGAATTGCCTGAAAACCTGAACGGATATGATAGAGATATAATACTTGAATGGGCAGGCAGATAAGAAATCAACCGCAGAACCGTCCCCGTGATTGAAAGAGAGTATAAGAATATGATACAACATCCGATACCTCCGTTTTTTGATAAGAATTCGAAGATACTGATACTTGGGAGCTTTCCGTCAGTTAAGTCAAGGGAGCAAATGTTTTTCTATGGGCATCCGCAGAACCGCTTCTGGAAAGTAGCTGCGGCGGTATTTAATCAGGATGTGCCTGAAAACATAGCCGGGAAGAAAGACTTTCTGAAACGTAATAATATAGCAATGTGGGATGTTATAGGAGCATGTGATATCGAAGGTTCAGCGGATTCTACGATCAAAAATGTGAAACCCAATGACCTTGGTATTATTTTGGAGAAGGCAGATATCAGAGCGATATTTGTTAACGGTAAGACAGCAGAGAAGTATTACAACAGATATACGAAAGATGTGATCAATCGTACCGCTATATGCCTTCCGTCTACCAGCCCAGCAAATGCTGCATGGACCTTGGAGAAACTGACAGGCGCATGGAAAGAGATCAGGGAGATGGCTAATGATTAAAGCTGAAAAACTCAAAAAGGGTGATACGATAGCTACGATAAGTCCATCATGGGGATGTGCCGGGGCAACGCGTGTATTGTGGAAATACCGTTTGGGCTGCGAGCGTCTTAAGGAAATGGGGTTAAATGTTGTGGCGGCACCCAATTCATTAAGAGGGACTGCATATCTCAGGGATAATCCGAAGGCCAGGGCTGAGGATGTTATGTGGGCCTTTGAAAATAAAGAGATCAGAGGAATCATAGCAAATATAGGCGGGAATGATTCCGTTAGGTTATTGCCATATCTGTCTTCAAAAATCATATCCGATAATCCGAAAATCCTTTGTGGGTACTCGGATGTATTGGCGCTTCATCTTTTTTGCTACAGAGCCGATCTGATGACCTATTACGGAGATAATCTGTTAACGACCGTGGCAGAAGCCGGTGGATGGCATCCTTACAGCCGCTACTGGTTTGAAAAAGTATTTTTTGATGATAAGCATATCGGTAACATCAAACCTGCGGAAGAATGGTCATATGATAAAGAATCGCATACAGATAAAAAATACAGAAAATACTATCTGACCAATCCCGGTTACCGCTATGTGCAGGGAAAAGGGACAGTAAGGGGAAAGCTGTTTGGCGGTCATGGTGATCTCCTCACTTTGAAGATGCCTGACGGAAATCCTGCTGTACATAAAGAAGATTTTGAAAATAGTATCCTTTTCTTTGAGGATATTCCTGAGTTCTGCGATGAAGAATATATGGCAGATTTCTTTGACCGGCTGGGAAAGAACGGTTATCTTCAGATCTTAAACGGAGTTATCATAGGAAAGATGAAAAGACCGGAGAGTTTTGATACTTATGCGGAACGCATCCGTTCTGTTGTGACGGATAAATACAATTGCCCGGATCTGCCGGTAATGAGTGATCTTAACTTCGGACATACATCACCTATATGTATATTGCCTTACGGTGCGGAGGCGGAATTAAATATTCATAAGTTGACATTCAGTATAAAATCAACCGGGGGGAAGGTTCTCTGATTGGTCCCCCAAATAGTTTTTGGCGCAATTGAGGGGGCTTTGAGCCAAAATCAATCGTGGAACCGTCCCCATGATTGCCAATGATTGGAGAGAAATATGAGGGTTTTGATCGTTCCGATGACCGCTATGGCAGAGACAGCAGGGCCGGGAAAAAGATGCAGGATCATAGCTGAATTATTGCAGAAAGCCGGGATTGAAACAGCTACCTGCATGGCAAGAGATGTGAACTTTGTCAGGATCGACGGTGTTAAAAACTATGAACTTCAGATCCCGACTCCGCTCGGACTGCCGGATATGGCAGCCGGTATATTTTCCCTGTTGGTCCAGAAGCTGGGGATAGCAGCAAAGAAGACTGTCGTAAGCTTTGATCAGGTATTGTATTTTACGGGAAATCTGAATAAACGGTATCTGAAGAAGAGTGTGGAAGATATACGAAAAGCCATCAGGGATCATAAAACTGATATAGTATACAGTGAGTTTAATATATCGGCGATCCTTGCTGCGAGGTTGGAAAAAAAGAAGCTATTCATTACTGTAAGTTACCCAACGCAAAAAGAATATGCCTGCGTTCCCAGGCTGGCGAAAGAATTAAATCAGCTTCTTTCGGATCTGGGATTGCCACGGGTTACTTCGGCATTGGAATTGTTTGACTGGGCAGATGAATGCTTTTGTCCGAGTATCCCCGAACTTGAGCCCTTTCAGGAAAAGAAGGTAAAGTATATCGGTGCATTCTATACCGATGTATATGAAAAACATCCGGTGAAAGATAAGAATAAGATCCTTGTGTATATGGGAAACGGAACAGTTCCGGCGGCAAAAATGTACAGGGAAGTAAGCAGGGCGTTTGCGGATGCTCCGTATGAGGTTTATATTGCATCGAGTTATCTGAAGAAAGGGGAGCAGGGCAATATCCATGTGGCAAAAAGATGGGATTTTAACAGCCTCTTAAATGAAGCGGTCCTGTTTATAAATCACGGGGGACAGAACAGCATGATGGACGGATTGCTTCACGTTGTTCCGCAGCTGGTGGTTCCGGGCAAGGTTTTTGAAAGAAGGTATAATGCAGAGGCACTTGAAAAAGCAGGAGCAGGGCGGATCCTGGAACATACGAAATTTGAGGCAAAACGTATCAGGATGCTGGCGGAAGAGATCATTTCGTCAAAAGAG
This sequence comes from Lachnospiraceae bacterium, assembly GCA_016281335.1. Taxonomy (GTDB): domain Bacteria; phylum Bacillota; class Clostridia; order Lachnospirales; family Lachnospiraceae; genus NK4A136. The sequence goes on from JAEEIK010000133.1 coordinate 15,452, forward strand.
ATCGCTGAAAATGCCATAAATCTCGGGAGCAGGCTTCATAGAAAGGAAGAAGTGTTTTTAGCGTCTTTTCGATAATCGGAAACCGGAATTCATAAAGGGGAGAAATACCTATGACAAGTGAGATAGTTCTCAAGATGTGTCAGGAGATTGAGGAAAGAAGTAACCGATTTGAAGAACAGACAAAGGGCAGCAAGGATGAGTACAATTTATACAGAGAGCATATCCGATATGTGTATAAATACGTTCTTAAGCTATCTGAAGGCAAGGCTGTTGACAGGGAAGTTCTTGAAATAAGTGCGCTGCTCCATGATATTGCCATGACGGATATGGCTCTGGACAGGAGCAGGCATAACGAATATGGTGCCGGAATAGCCGAGCAGTTGTTACGGGAGAATGCTTATCCTGAAGAAAAGATACAGCATGTTAAGAAATGTATATTAAATCACAGCAGCAGAAGGGCGGAATACAGGACGACAGAGGAAGAACGTATTCTTGTTGATGCGGATGGATTGTCGCATTTTGACGCTTATAAAAGTTTGTATTCTCTGGCTCATATAGTAATGGGATTAAATGATGAAGAATCGCTAGAGTTTATTAAGGATAAGCTTACAAGAGACTATAATGAACTCAGTGATGAGCTGAGACCTCTTATCAATGATATATATTCAAGCGTAATGAAGGCAGGAACGATCGGGGAAATCTTGTGAATCAACCGGAGAACCGTCCCCGTGATTGAAAGGAGAGCTGACAATGAAGGAAGTTTTGGATAAGGGGTATATTCCATTCGATTGGAATAATGTTGAGAACAGGGAACACTGGCTGGATCCTTGTGAGGAGAGTTATTATTACGCGCAGAAGTGGAAAAGGGAAGGCAGAAGGAGCGTGCTGGATCTGGGCTGCGGACTCGGACGTCATGCGGTGCTCTTTGCAAAGTGCGGCTTTAAGGTGACCGCAACGGATATTTCAAAAGATGCGCTGGATTTCCTGAAACAATACCGGAGGGAACAGGGGGTGGATATTTCATGCCGGCTGGCCGATATGGAAAATCTACCGTTTGCAGATGATGCTTTTGATGCGATCTTTGCGATGCATTCCGCCGGACACGCGGATACCGAAGGAATGAAGAGCGTCATGAAAGAGATCAGGCGAGTCCTGAAACCTGACGGAGCAGTGTTTATGACACTTTGTTCCAAAGAAACATGGACCTATGCTGAGTCCGGTATGCCGAAGGTAGATGAGAATACCGTGATCAAAACGAAGGGACCGGAGCAGGGAGTTCCGCATTTCTTTGTGGATCAGGATGACATCGCAAAGCTTTTTGCGGATTTTGAACTGGTCAAAGTAAGGCATATCGATGACTGTTATGAAGAGGGCAAATGGAAGATCCAGAAGCATTATTTTATTGAGGCGAAGGTCGAAAAGCAGGCTGTCAGCCATGATTATTCGGATATAATAGGAAAACGCGTTGACTGTAAGATAGACAGACCTTTAGGCACTGTACATCCAAGGCATCCGGATCTAAAATATGAGGTTAATTACGGATATGTGGAAGGGGTGATCGGCGGAGACGGAGAAGAGCAGGATGTGTATATTCTGGGAGTAACAGAGCCGCTTAAAGAGTTTTCCGGAAAGGTAATAGCCGTATACCACAGATTAAACGATAACGAAGATAAATGGATCGTGGCACATGAGGGAGCAAAGCTTTCACGGGAAGAGATACTTAGTAAGATTGAATTTCAAGAAAAGTTTTTTGACGGTGACCTGTATTTATAAATCAACCGGAGAACCGTCCCCGTGATTGTTAACAATCAACCGGAGAACCGTCCCCCTGATCTTTTGACATCAGCGGGCTTTTTTGCTAGATTATTCGTATGGCGATGATGAATCGGACAGAGGTGCCTTATGAATGAGAAACGTAAAAAGATAGCATTATTCGGCAGCAATTTTACCGGCAGATATAAGCGCAGTTTATGCAGGGCTTTTACCATAGCTGCAGAAGAATTCGGCGTTGATCTGGTTGTTTTCAATACTTACGGTCAGATAGGCACCAGAAACGGTTTCAGGGAGGACTACGAGACCGGGATACTTGATTATATGGATCTTGACCTGTTTGATGGCATAGTCTTTGACGGGGACGGCTACAGTGTGGAAGAAATGTCTGAAAGCATTGAGCGCAGGCTTCGGAAAGTAAAGTGTCCTGTGATCTCCGTAAGCGGTCATATAGACGGCTTCTATAACATAGAATTTGATGATGCCGGCGGGCTCCGCAGCATGGTAGAGCACTTTGTCGAGCATCATAAGTTTACCAGGATAGCTTATTTTGCGGGACCCAGCGATCACCCTGATGCAAGGTCAAGGCTTAGTGAGTTCCGCAGTGTAATGAGAGAACACGGACTTCCCGAAAACGGGGTAGGGATGTTTGAAGGAAACTTCTGGTACGATAAAGGCATGGAGGCGGCCAGATATTTTCTTGCGCTTCCGGAACGTCCCGAGGCGATAGTCTGTGCAAATGATTATATGGCGATATCCCTGATCAATGCGCTCAGAAAATACGGACTTAAAGTTCCTGAAGATATCGCGGTATCCGGATATGACGGGACTATAGAAGGAAAAGAGTTTCTGCCGCATCTTTCATCGGTAACAAGAGAACGTACGGAACTGGCACGCAAGGCCATGCAGCTGCTGGTCAATCTTTCGGAGGGTAAAGAGGAAGAAATTGACTTACATGTATATCCGGCTCCGGTATTCTCGCAGTCCTGCGGCTGTGAGCCTTTAGAGTATGAGCATGTACTGGAAACGGTTGCCCGTGTGCATGAAGAGGCAAGAATGATTTCAACAGCTGTCTACGAGTCCGAATCGGCAATGGTCAAGCTCAATAAAGTTGACAGTATAAGAAGGATGGAAGCGGTGTTTGCGGAGGACTCAGTAAACTTCGGGGAATATTCTTCATTCTTTATGATGGTACATACGGATCAGAACGGCGTACCTGCATATGACAGCAGTTTCACTTCTCCTTCAGGCAGATTCGTGCCTGTTATCTGGATAGACAAGAATAAAGAATACAGCGGGAGTCCGCATTCTTTTAACAGCTCCCTGTTCATACCAAGATCCAACTCTGACAGATGTCATGTATACTATATTATGAGTGTTCACTGTGCCGACAAACTCTTCGGTTATTCGGTGGTGGAGATGACGGGAAAAGACATCTTCAACGAATTTCATAATGTGTGGATACACAATCTGGGACTTACCTTAAGCGCACTTGAGAAAAACGATCATATAAATAAACTGATAAATAAGCTGGAGGGACTGAGTATAACCGATGACCTTACCGGCATGCTAAACCGCCGCGGCTTTGATGACAGGTCGCGCAATGCGATCGCAGATTTCAGTGAAAAGAAAAATGTCTGTACCATGGTCATTGATATAGATGGGCTGAAAGCGATAAACGATGAATACGGTCATCATGAAGGAGACCGTGCGATAAAAGCCTTGGCGGAAATCATAAGGAGAAGCTGCGATTCAGGGGAGATAGCGGGAAGAGCCGGCGGTGACGAGTTTTATATCTTTGCTTCCGACTATTCGGAAACACGTCTTAAAAGATTCAGGGAGCATATGGAAGAATATACGGCGGAATATAATAAGACGAACAAAAAAGGCTATAAGCTGGATTTCAGTTTCGGAGCATATATAACGGAAACGGACGGTTTCGGGAGACTGGAAGATTTTCTGAAGATCAGTGATGAGAGAATGTATGAGCAGAAGATGAGTAAGCCCGGAAGGCGGCGGTAGGAATGCATTTCGTCGAGGCGAAAGGGATACTTAACGGTACGGGCGGACATTTCGGGATGAACATCTATCGCGGCTGTACCCATGGCTGCATTTACTGTGACAGCAGAAGTAAATGTTATCAGTTCACGCATTCCTTTGAGGACATAGAGGTAAAGCAGAATGCGCCGGAGCTTCTGGAAAAGGCTTTAAGAAATGCAAAACCGGCGATGATAGGAACCGGCGCGATGTCGGATCCGTATATGCACTGTGAAGAAAGTCTGCATCTTACAAGAAAATGTCTGGAGCTCATACTGAAATACGGTTTCGGAGCGGCAATACAGACCAAAGCTGACAGGATACTTCAGGATATCGATCTGCTGGATGAGATAAACAGGAATACAAAATGTGTGGTACAGATGACGCTTACGACCTGGGATGATGATCTCTGTGCCATACTTGAGCCCAATGTGTGCAATACAAAAAGGCGGATAGAGGTGCTTAAGCAATTGCGGGATCGCGGCATCCCGACGATAGTCTGGCTGACACCCATCCTGCCTTTTATCAATGATACGGAAGAAAATGTGGAGGCTATACTGCGCGCTTGTGCGGATGCAGGAGTAAAGGGGATCATTGATTTCGGAATGGGACTGACCCTTAGAGAAGGTGACAGGGAGTATTATTATTCCGCTCTTGATAAGTATTTTCCGGGAATGAAGCAACGCTACATACGCCATTACGGAAATGCCTATGAGTTACCGAGCCCTGACAGCAGAAAGCTGACAGCCCTGCTCAGAAGTATTTGTGAAGAAAAAGGGATGATGTATAAGCCGGAAGAGTGTTTTGAGTATATGAATACTTTGCCGGATAAGAATAAGCAGATGAGCATTTTTGATCTGCAAACATGAGAGGAGAAAAAATGGAAGAGTTTTATATCGACTGCGACGGGATAAAATTACATGCCAAAATAGAAAGACCTGAAAATTCGGAAAAATGTCCTCTGTGTATCCTTATCCACGGATTTACTGGACATATGGAAGAGGAGCATATAATCTCGGTAAAAGATGCAATGATCGATACCGGAGTAGCTGTACTCAGGGTAGAGATGTACGGTCACGGCGGCAGTGAAGGCGAATTCAGAAAACATACGCTTTACAAATGGGTGACCAATGCGCTTGCGGTCGTGGAATATGCGAAGAAGCTGGATTTTGTGACGGAACTCTATCTGTGCGGGCATTCCCAGGGAGGGCTGCTGACCATGCTCGTCGGAGGCATGTGTCCCGATGAACTTAAAGGCATCATTCCCATGTCACCCGCCTGGATGATACCCGACGGTGCAAGACAGGGACATATACTGGATATGGATTTTGATCCGAAGCATATACCGGAGGTTCTGGACAGCTGGGGCTTAGTGCTTGACGGTGATTATGTGCGCACTGCCCAGACCATACATGTTGAAGATGAGATTGCAAGATACGAGGGCCCGGTGCTGATAGTACACGGAGCAGCTGATCCGGTAGTTCCTTTTGCATACGTGGACAAGGCCGTAAAACTGTATAAGGATGCAAAACTTGTGTTGATAGAAGATGCGGATCACTGCTTCGGGGGAAAGCTTAATGAACTTGCAGATGCTGTCCGCAGTTTTTTCGAATGATAAGAAGTGGTACGGTGATTGTCAACAATCAACCGCAGAACCGTCCCCGTGATTGAAAGGAGTTAGAAAGATGGTAGGCTTAATAGTTGCAAGATCAAAAAACAACGTGATAGGAAAGAACGGCATGATCCCATGGAGGATAAAGGGAGAACAGAAGCAGTTCAAGCAGCTCACTACGGGGAACGCGGTGATCATGGGCAGAAAATCCTATGAAGAAATAGGCCGGCCGCTGCCGAACAGACTGAACATTATCGTGTCGGGGACAAAAAAGTTTGAGGGAGAAAACCTGCTGACCACTGCCTCAGTGCAGGAAGCGATAAAACTTGCGGGGGATAAGACGGTTTATATCGCCGGAGGCTATGGCCTGTATAAAGAGGCCATACCCTATGTCGATAAGATGTATATCACGGAAGTCGACACAGTGGTAGAAGACGGAGACGTGTTCTTTCCCGAGTTTGATGAAAGCGAGTTTGAAAAAAGCACAGGCGCAAGCGGCGGAGACGAGATAAGCTTTACCCGTACGACTTATACCAGAAAGATACAGCAGCATGAGATAAAGGGAAAAACCATCACCTTCAGAAAACTTGGGGAAGCTGATCTTGATACTTTTATCAATATGCGCATAGGGCAGCTAACGGAGGAGTATGAGGCGGAAGGAAAGAATCCGCCCGAGGGTGTAGACCTTGAAACAGCGCTTAAAGCGTATTATCACACACACATGGCGGATAATACCTTTGTTTCCTGGCTTGCTCTTGACGGTGATAAGATAATAGGAACCAGCGGCATGTCCTTTGTGGTGAAGCCACCTTATTTTACCTGTCCTACAGGACGGCTCGGGCTCTTATCCAGCATGTTCACTGATCCGGGCTACAGACGCATGGGAATTGCTAAGGAACTTCTTGAAAGAGTGACTGAAGAAGCCAGGGATTACGGCTGCGGCGCCGTATGGATCACCGCATCAAATATGGGAGTAAAGCTTTATACTGCTTACGGCTTTGAACATAACGGCAATTTCATGCAGTATAAACTTGTGTAAGGAATGAAAACAATGAAGAATCAGATACTATGCTCTACCGGAGCGCTGATAGGAAGGCCTAACGGACGAGATTACAGGCTACTGAAAGCTTTTTCCGAAAAGCTTGACTGTGACGGATATGAACTGATGATGTACAGTGACTGGTACGGAAAAGAAAAGGAAATCGCAGCGTATCTTTCGGATAACGGGATAAAAACTCCCTCCTACCATTGTCAGAAAAGCATAGGCGAGGGAATAAGCAAAGGCGGAGAAGAGTCACGGGATGCATTCAGACGTTTTGAGATAAATGCCGAAATGGCAAGGGATATCGGAGCGGAAAAGATGGTGATGCATCTCTGGGACGGACTCACATCGGATGCATATATCGAGAGAAATATCGAGGCTTATAAAAAGCTCAGGGAGATCGCAGATGCAAATGGTGTTAAGCTGCTTATAGAGAACGTTGTCTGCAATCAGAAAACACCGATGGAACACTGGTGTGAACTGAAAGAAGTATATCCGGATATCGAATTTGTCTTTGATACCAAGATGGCGGCCTTTCACGGACAGCTGGAACTGATATACGAAAAAGAATATGAATGGCTGTGGAAGGAAGGACATATAAAGCATTATCATGTGAACGATTACGGCGGAGGCATCAAGGACTGGACCAATATGAAGGTACTTCCCATAGGCAAAGGACATATTGATTTTGTTCGTTTCTTTAACTTTGTGAAAGAAACTGCCTATGAAGGAAGTTTTACTCTTGAATCAACAGCTTTTGATCATAAGGGAAACGTGGACTTTAAAATGCTTAACGATCAGATAAACTATATCAGGGAGTATGAGGGCTGATACTTGAAGACTGATATCAGACAGATAGAATCGGGGGAAGATGAGATCATCATAAGATATAAGGAACTTACCCCGGGGATAAAAAGAATACTGGATGCATTAAGCTATACATCAACAAGGATCGTGGGAAGGAAAGAAGAAAACAGAGTCGTGATCGATGCTGATGACATAATGTATTTCGAATCTGTGGATGACAAGACTTTTGTCTATACAGAAAATGATGTGCTTCGTGTTGACTATACGCTTCAGGGAATAATCGCGACTCTTCAGGATGAGCGTTTTTTTCGCTGCAGCAAATCCATGATAATCAATGTTGACAAAGTTAAGCTGCTTAGGAGCATGTCGTCGAACAGGATAGATGCCACACTTGAAAATGGGGAGCATGTCCTGATCTCCAGAGCATATGCATCGGATTTCAGAAGATTGCTGAAGGGAGGGGATGATCGTGGATAAGAAAAAAGGACCGAGCCTGTGGGAGAGATATCTTACCAAAGAGATAGGGATAGAGTTTAAGGCCTGTCTGTATTTTTTTGCAGTACTGTTCTTTTACTGTGTATACAGGATAGTCTGCGGTATATATGATGCAAGCATACTGCATATGGCGGAGATGATATTCGCCTGCTATATTATCGGTTATCTTCAGGTGTATGTTTTTAATAACTTTGATGAGAGCGGACGGCTCGGAGGCAAAGAGTGGAGAGGGATAATATGCTGTACGGCCATATATACGCTGTTGTCATACTTCCTGAACTGGTTTGATAAGACGATATGGCTTTCTGCTGTCTTTGCGGCATACCTTTTGCTGGTATATATCTGTGTATTTCTGATATACCGTTCCAAGAGGCTTATAGATGATAAGATACTGAACGAGGAGCTACAGCTTTTTCAGACTGAACACCGGAAAAAAGTGCAGGATACCGACGAATAAGTGCAGCTTACGGGAGCAGATATTGCTCCCGTCTTTTTTGTGTGTTAAAAAGGTATCAAGGAGGTGAAAACACTATGACTGATGTGATAAGGATAGAGGGATTAACAAAGAGTTACGGGAAGAAAAGGGGAGTGACAAACGTCGGCCTTTCGGTAAAAGAAGGAGAGATATACGGTTTTATTGGACCAAACGGCGCGGGTAAATCAACTACGATCCGTTCCATGCTGGGCTTCCTGAATTATGAAAAAGGATGCATCAGCGTATTCGGTAAGGACAGCAGAAAGGAACATACGGCAATACTTAAGGACATAGGCTATATGCCTTCCGAAGCCATGTTTTATCCCTCAATGAAAGTATCTGAGGTGATCAGGTTTGCTGCGGACGTGAGAGGATTGGACTGCAGAAAAGAAGCAGAGATGCTCTGCGAGAAACTTAAACTTGATACAGGAAAAAAAATTAAGGAACTGTCTCTTGGTAACAGAAAGAAGGTAAGCATCGTCTGTGCCATGCAGCATAAGCCGAAGCTGTTTGTGTTTGATGAGCCTTCCAGCGGATTGGATCCGCTGATGCAGAATACTTTTTTCGAACTGATCAAAGAGTATGTAAAAGAAGGGACCACCTGTTTTCTTTCAACCCATGTACTGTCAGAGGTGAGCAGATACTGTGACAGAGCGGCAGTAATGCGGGAGGGAAAACTGATAAAGGAAGACAGCGTTGAAAACCTGACGGAGAGCAGCGCTAAAAATATAAAAGTGACCGTGGACGGAGAGCATAAGGAGTATATATATAATGGGGATATCAATGAGCTGATAAGGGAATTATCCGTAAAGAAGCTGGAAAATCTCTATATCGAAGAACCCTCATTGGAAGATATGTTCATGCACTTCTATGAGGAAGGAAATAAAGGAGGGATGGAATAATGACTGCGATCTTAAGACATGAGTTCAGGTTAAATTTAAAAAGTCTTCTTATCTGGGCCTTAAGTGTAGGAGGAATGGGTTTTTTATGCATACTGATGTATACGAGCATGGAAGGTGAGGTAGCTGATATGGCTGATATGTTCTCGAATATGGGAGCCTTTTCCGATGCGTTCGGCATGAGTACTTTAAGCATAGCGACACTGAGCGGTTTCTTTGCAACAGAAGTGGGAACCGTTCACGGACTGGGAAGCGCGATGTTTGCGGCTATCATGGCAACAGTGCTTCTCAGCAAGGAGGAAGATGCGCATACCGGAGAGTTTCTCTACTCATTGCCTGTCAGCAGAAGCAGGATAGTTATAGCGAAAGGTCTAGCATTATTGCTGCATCTGATCGCCTTTACCTTAATATGCGGAGCACTGTATGTTCTGGGATTTGCAGCGCTTAAAGAAGATGTTCCCTGGGACGGCTTTCTTACACTTATGGGACGCATGCTGTTCATGAATCTGGAGATATCGGCAATAGCTATTCTGATCTCGGCCTGCTCGGCCAAGAACCGCATAGGTCTGGGTTTGGGACTTTCGCTTATGTTCTATGCCTATGATCTGATAGGGAGAGTGATACCTGATATGAAGGATTACTTATTCCTCGGCCCCTTTGCAGCAGCCAACGCTTCCGAGATATTATCGGGAAAGGATGAACCGGCCAAGGCTCTGATAACCGCAGCAGTGATCAGCTTAGCGGCGCTTGTGTCGGCATTTATGATCTATACCCAAAAAGACCTGGCATCATGATGATGCCGGGCCTTTTTTCATTTTTACTTTGATACTGTACATTTCTTCGTCTGCCCGCTTGACCACATCCTGTACGGACATGTCGTTATCATGATCAAATACTGCGATCCCGCAGGCGATGGATACGTAATCATCGGGCAGCGGCAGTTTGTTTGAATAGCTGCTCATTCGTTCGTTCATTTCTGCTCTGAGCAGTTCACGGTCCTCATAGTCGCCACCGGATAAGACTGCGATGAACTCATCTCCGCCGATCCTGTATACCGGGCTGTGTTTGAATACATGGCAGATGAGACGGCAGGCTCTTATAAGATATTCGTCGCCGGCATCATGGCCGCCCGAGTCATTTACCATTTTCAGATTGTTCACATCAAACATGGCGATCGCAAATTCCAGTTCCGAATCGGAATTGATCTGGGACTGAAGATATTTTTCCTTATCTTCGTAGGCCATGCGGTTATTTACATTGGTCAGGGGATCACGTCTCATCAGGTCCAGCAGGCGCTTGTTGATAAGATCGAGGCTCAACGCATGCTTGAACTTATCGAATACCAGACACATGCGGTTTTGATAAGTATGAAGGAAACGGTTGGCAACCTTCTCCATACAGTCCCTGAAGATGATATAGCCATAGGCTATGTCGGCTTCATGAAGGGGAAGGAAAACATAGAGATGATTCTTGCCTTCACTGTCATATCCGGGAACAAGCTCTCTGGTCGTGAACTGTTCAGAGGTATAGCGCACGCCGTCCTCGGTGGAATAGAGCACCTCCATATGTTTGCTGTAGCCTTTTGTATTGAGTTTGATATTCGGATCATAGATCGAAAGACCGAAATTGGGATCGAGCAAAATATGGAAGGAATCGCCTTCGTAATCATGGTTTTCCACAAGCAGACGATAAAGGTTCTTCTTGAAATCCACATAGGTAAGACAGGAGAGTATCGTAGAATCGATAAGATCAAGCTTCCTGTTGAAATAGGTGGTCATTGCTCGTTTTGAAAAAGCCTCACGTCCGACACGCCTTCTCATTTTATCGCTGTTGCGGAATTCATAGCAATTGCAGCTTTCACCGGGCATAAAGCGACAGTCGATGACATCACTGCAACCGGGCTCTGCTTCTTTATTTAAAAGCTTAAGCCAGAGTTTTACGGCAGCTTCACCCATTTCATAAAAGCACTGGTCAACCGAGGCGATGGAAGGATCGAATATCTGGCTGTCATCTATGAAGTCATAACCCGTGACCAGACAGTCACCCGGGACGTCCACGCCATAATTGTTCAGTGTTACGCAGGTCTCCATTGCCAGACCGTCATTTGCGCATATAAAAACATCCGGGAGCTTACTCTTATCGGTGCAGATCTCCGTTACTCGTTTGGTAGCAGCAGCATTTTCCCAGTTGGTATAGAACACTTCGATAAGGGCTTCGGAAAGATCGTGTTCCTTAAGGTAATCACGTACCGCATTAAGCCTTAATTCAGAATCGTAGGAATCTTTGGTGCCCGCGAAGAAGGTGATGCGTTTCACCTTATGAACATTTATGAGATGCTCACACATATTTTTGGTCGCGATGTAGTTGTCGGAGCCGACGTGGCTGATGCCTTCCCGTTTATTGCCCTGCATGATAACAGGTATGCCGGCCGCTTTGCTCCGTTCTATTATATTGTCGATGCGATCTTTGAAATCAATACCGCTCCCGAAAATAATAACACCGTCAAATTCATGCAGATCGGGAAGATTATAGATGTTCATCTCCCCGCGTTTATTAGCCATCGTGTCTACATATGTCGGGTAGCAGAGAAAGAGAAAAAGATCGGCTTTTTCGGATCTGAGAGAATCCTGCACTCCGGTAAGGAACTGGGACAGTATCTCGCAGCACCAGCCGGAAGTGAAAACTGCAATCTTTTTTTTCATGGAACTTTCTCCTTTGCTAAACATATGATGGATATGCTCCGCAAATGATTATATCAGTTTGTCGCGGATTTTTCCATATGGTTTTTTTGAGAGCGGCTGTGTTATAATTCTTTTGGCAGTGTGTTGCCGTAACGGAAATAGAGAGAGGAGCTTAATATGAGCGGATTTGATGCTGAAAAAATTACGGCTTATCTGGATTCACTGATCGATAAAGGTATACCGTCGGTTGACTGCATAGTGTATAAGGCGCATAAGCAGATATACAGGCATATGAACGGAACCTCTGATGCGGCAAAAACAAAAAGAATTGCTGCGGATCAAAGATATCTGATGTTCTCCATGACAAAAGTGCAGACCATGACTGCGGTGATGCAGTTGGTGGAACAGGGGAAACTATCACTTGAAGACGAGGTTGGTAAATATCTGCCAGTATATAAGAAACTTACGGTCCGGAAAGATAATGGGATCGAGGAGCTTAAAGAGCCTATGAGGATATGGCAGCTGCTCTCTATGCAGTCCGGACTGGATTATGATCTGAACCGCCCGGGAATTGTCCGTGTATTAAATGAGAAGGGACAGCAGGCATCTACAAGAGAAATAGTGGATTCCTTTACCGAATCACCTCTTCTGTTTGAACCGGGGACGCATTTCCAGTACAGCTTAAGTCATGACGTGGCCGGAGCCGTTATAGAGGCGGTAAGCGGCATGAGTTTCGGCGAATATTTAAAGAAAAACATCTGGGAACCCCTTGGCATGAAGGATACTTTTTTTGCGAAGCCGTTCAATAACGGACTTGAGCGTCTGGCTCAGCAGTTCATCGTGAATGAGAAGGGGATAGTGCCGATGGAACAGAGCTGCAATTACCAGCTTTCCGAGAATTATGAAAGTGGTGGGGCAGGTCTGGTAAGTGCCACTGCAGATTATGCGGTACTGGGAGATACCCTTGCCTGCGGCGGTGAGTCTGCTGAGGGAATAAGGATACTTAAGCCCGAGACAGTGGAACTCATCAAAAAGAACCTTCTGTGTCCCGCTTCGTTGGAAGATATTGCCAATACCATGGGACGCAAGGGTTACGGTTACGGTTGCGGCATGCAGGTGCTGATGCATCCCGAAAAGATAGGCTCAAATGCGCCTGCAGGGATTTTCGGCTGGGACGGCGCAGCAGGAAGCTGTATACAGATGGATACGGCGAGTCAGACGAGTTTCGTATATGTACAGCATGTCAGGAACTGCGGCATGTCGTACGATACCATACATCCGATGCTCAGGGATATGATATTCGGTGAATAAACTGCCCCACTTGATTGATGCTTTACAAGTTCAGGGGAGCGTGGTATAATAGCTCACGTTGCGTGACCGCATCCGGGGGATCGGGATATACCATCCGCTCAGATACGGCGTTAATATATTTGAATAAGGAGGAAAAACAATGATCGCAGCAGAAAAGAAACAGTCAATCATGAAAGAGTATGCCCGCACCGAAGGGGATACAGGATCACCCGAGGTACAGGTAGCTGTACTTACAGCCAGGATCGAGGAGCTTACAGCTCATCTTAAGGATCATCCTCTTGATCATCATTCAAGAAGAGGTATGTACAAACTTATCGGTAAGAGACGTGGTCTGCTCAATTATCTTATGAAGAAAGACATTAACAGATACCGTTCACTGATCGAGAGACTGGGACTCAGAAAATAAGGAGAATAACAAATGTTTAAGACTTTTAGTATTGAGATCGCCGGACGTACCCTTTCGGTTGATATAGGAAGAGTTTCAGCCCAGGCTAATGGTGCTGCTTTTATGCATTACGGCGACACCACGGTGCTTTCCACAGCTACTGCAAGTGAGAAGCCCAGAGACGGGATCGATTTCTTCCCGCTGTCAGTTGAATACGAAGAGAAGATGTACGCCGTAGGCAAGATGCCCGGAGGATTCAATAAACGTGAGGGTAAGGCCAGCGAGAATGCGGTACTTACAAGCCGTGTTATCGACCGACCCATGAGACCGCTTTTCCCCAAGGATTACAGAAATGATGTAACCCTTAACAACCTGGTGCTTTCAGTGGATCCTGATTGCCGTCCCGAGCTGGTGGCTATGATAGGTTCCGCTATCGCAACCTGCATTTCCGATATACCTTTCGACGGCCCTTGTGCAATGACACAGATGGGTATGATCGATGGCGAACTGATCGTTAACCCCAGCCAGGAGCAGTGGGCAGAGGGCGACCTTAAGCTTACTGTTGCATCTACGGCTCAGAAGGTAATCATGATCGAGGCAGGCGCAAAGGAGATCCCCGAGTCCAAGATGCTTGAGGCTATCTACATGGCTCACGATGTGAACCAGAAGCTGATCGCATGGATCAATGAGATAGTAGCGGAAGTCGGCAAGACCAAGCACGAGTATGTAAGCTGTGCAATACCCGAAGAACTCTTTGCAAAGATGAAAGAGATCGTTCCTCCCGAGGAGATGGAGACTGCGGTATTTACCGACGAGAAGCAGAAGAGGGAAGAGAACATCAGCAATATCAGCAAGAAGCTGGAAGAAGCTTTTGCCGATAACGAGGAGTGGCTTGCGATACTCGGCGAAGCTCTCTATCAGTATCAGAAGAAGACCGTAAGGAAGATGATCCTCAAGGATCACAAGCGTCCTGACGGAAGAGAGATAACCCAGATCAGAAAGCTGGCTGCAGAAGTGGATATCATCCCCAGAGTGCACGGTTCAGCCATGTTTACAAGAGGCCAGACACAGATCTGCAATATCACCACACTGGCTCCGCTTTCCGAAGCACAGAAGATCGACGGCCTTGATGATAACGTTAAGACCAAGAGATACATACACCATTACAATTTCCCTTCATATTCCGTAGGTGAGACCAAAGTGAGCCGCGGACCCGGAAGAAGAGAGATAGGTCACGGAGCACTTGCAGAGAGAGCACTCCTGCCTGTACTTCCTTCGGAAGAGGAGTTCCCTTATTCAATACGTACTGTATCCGAGACCTTTGAGTCCAACGGATCCACTTCAATGGCTTCTACCTGTGCATCATGTATGTCACTGATGGCTGCAGGCGTTCCCATCAAGAAGATGGTTGCAGGTATTTCCTGCGGACTGGTAACAGGTGAGACTGATGAAGATTTCGTACTGCTTACCGATATCCAGGGACTTGAAGATTTCTTCGGAGATATGGACTTCAAGGTAACAGGTACGAAGGACGGTATCACTGCTATACAGATGGATATCAAGATCCACGGCCTGACCAGACCTATCGTTGAGGGTGCTATCGCAAGATGCCGTGACGCAAGACTCTTTATCATGGAGAATTGCATGAAGAAGGCTATCGCAGAGCCCAGACCTGAGGTTAACGAGTATGCTCCCAAGATCATACAGACCAGCATTGATCCCGAGAAGATCGGTGATGTTGTGGGTCAGAGAGGCAAGACCATCAATGAGATCATCGCGCGTACCGGCGTAAAGATTGATATCACCGATGACGGCGCAGTAAGCGTATGCGGTACCGATATGAGCGCGATGCAGGATGCGATGAAGATGATCGAGACCATCGTTACCGAGTATGAGGAAGGTCAGATATTCGAAGGTACCGTGGTGAGCATCAAGGAATTCGGCGCATTTGTTGAATTCGCACCCGGCAAGGAAGGCATGGTACATATCTCACGTATCGCTAACCGCCGTATAGACAAGGTGGAAGAGGTAGTGAACATAGGAGATAAGGTGAAGGTCGTATGTCTTGGCAAGGATCCCAAGAATCCGGGAAGATATACCTTCTCCATGAAGGACTGCCCTCAGGATTGAGAACATAAGATAAGCTCATGAAAAGAGACGCTTTGGCGTCTCTTTTTTGGTTTACGACTGGTTGACATAAATACTAAAAGACGATATAATACTACCATATTTTGTGTTCTTGATAGATATATAGGAGGAAGATATATTATGAAATGTCCTTTTTGCGGTCATGAAAACACGAGAGTGGTCGATTCCAGACCGGCGGATGATAATTCGTCGATCCGCAGGCGCAGGGTCTGTGATGAATGTTCAAAGAGATTCACCACATACGAAAAGGTGGAGACCATACCCCTTATCGTGATCAAGAAAGACAATGCACGCGAGGCATATGACAGGAAGAAGATAGAAGCAGGCGTGCTGCGTGCCTGCCATAAAAGACCTATCAGCGCCGAACAGATATCCAATCTGGTAGATGAGGTCGAGACAGAAGTATTCAAGAGAGAAGAGAAGGAAGTTCCCAGCGAAGTGATAGGCGAGATCGTAATGGCTAAACTTAAGGATCTGGAAGCCGTTGCCTATGTGCGTTTTGCTTCGGTATACAGGGAATTTAAAGATATCAATACTTTCATGGAAGAATTGAAGAAGGTACTCGAATAAGATGACGGAAGCGGATCCCGCGCTGCCACAGCGTATCGAGCAGGGGTATTATTCATATCCCGACGAAGATACGGCAGGTGAAGCGGCGAGCGAACTTGAGAAGATAAGACGGTTGGAAGCGCAGATAGATTACAATAAGCCCAAGGTGGTCTATGCGCTGTACAATAAGATGCTTTTGGGAGAAGTGTTTTCAACGCCTGAAGGCTTTGCTTATCTGTTGCATTTGCGGCAGTATCTTGAAGAAAATGCGTATGAGATAGGTGAAGCGATACCCGGTATACCCCTGGAGATGTTTGTGCATGAGGTAGTTCAGGAGATGCCGGAAGTCGAAAAGGGTAAAAAGAAAGGCTCAAAGGTTAATAAGGCAGACACACTGTCCTATAAGATAGTGATAGTGGCCCTGGCGTTACTTGTTGTCGCAATGCTGGTGATAACGGCGCTTTCGGACTCGCCTACCATACTGAACTATGAAAAAAAGCTGCAGGACAGATATGCATCCTGGGAGATGGAACTGACAGAGAGAGAAGATGCTGTAAGGGCTAAGGAACTTGAACTGAAGAAGAGCGGAGAAATCAGATGAATACCAGACCGAGAATACTAGTTGTTGATGATGAAAGCAGGATGAGGAAACTGGTCAGGGATTTCCTGTCCAAGAGTGATTATGAAGTGCTGGAGGCAGAGGACGGAAATGCGGCTGTGGATATGTTCTTTTCAGAAAAAGGCATAGATCTGGTCATACTTGATGTGATGATGCCCGGAATGGATGGCTGGGAGGTGTGCCGTGAGATAAGGAAACATTCTCAGGTGCCCATCATAATGCTGACTGCGAGATCGGATGAAAGAGATGAGCTTACCGGCTTTGAACTCGGGGTGGATGAGTATATCACCAAACCTTTCAGCCCCAAGATACTGGTGGCCAGAGTGGAAGCCATACTCAGACGTTCGGGAAACGCGGTTTCGGAGCAGATGGAAAGCGGCGGGATAGTTATTGACAAGGTGGCTCATACCGTCAAGGTCGACGGAAACAGCATCGATCTTTCCTTCAAGGAATTTGAGCTGCTCGTCTATTTTATGGAGAACAAGGGAGTTGCTCTCTCCAGAGAAAAGATACTGAACAGTGTCTGGAATTATGATTATTTCGGAGATGCCAGAACTATCGATACCCATGTAAAGAAGCTCAGAGCAAAACTCGGAGAAAAAGGAAATCTCATACAGACAGTATGGGGGCTCGGATATAAATTTGATGAATAAGACTAAGTTCTCGCTCAAAAATCAGCTGGCAGCCGCCATTATCGTGATATTGAGCGTTACGATCACGTCTCTGTATTTTATTAATGTCTTTTTTCTTGAACCTTATTATACTCAGTTTAAGATAAATAATCTTCATGAGTTTTATGCCTCGATGCTGGATAAGTACGAGGATGGAAACCTGACGGATGACGATGTAAAAGGTGAACTCATGAAACTTTGCTATGTGCATAATCTGGAGTTCATCATTGTTGATTCAAGCGCTAATACCCTGTATTCCTCATTAAAGGATTCGGGCCGGATAAATAAGCAGCTGAGGGATTTCATCTTTGCAAGAGAAACGGGACGCGGAAAGATACTTGAGGAAGAAGAGGATTACCTGACCGAGTCAATAGAAGATGAAGTGGAGGGAATGGAATATCTGGTAATGTGGGGAAGCCTGGATTCTGATACATTCTTCCTGCTGCGTTCGAACATAGAAAGCATACGCGACAGCGTGGAACTGGCAAACCGTTTCCTCCTTAAAGTGGGCCTGGCTTCCATAGTCATAGCATCACTGGTGATATGGATACTTACCGGAAGGATAACAAAGCCTATACTGGAACTGGCGCGTATATCCCAGAGAATGAGCGAACTTAACTTTGAGGAAAAGTACAAAGGACGCTCAGGTTCCGAGATAGGCGTGCTCGGAGCAAATATCAACAGGATGTCCGAATCCCTCGAGAAGACCATAGGTGATCTGAAGGGGGCTAATATAGAACTGCAGAAGGATGTGAAGGCAAGAGAGGAAGCGGACCAGAGAAGACAGGAATTCCTCGGGGCCGTGTCCCATGAACTTAAGACTCCCATTGCGCTGATACAGGGCTATGCCGAGGGACTCAAAGAGGGAATATCGGATGATAAGGAGAGCCGCGATTATTATTGCGATGTCATCATAGATGAGACCGGAAAGATGAATAACCTGGTGCTCCGGCTCATATCGCTGAATCAGGTGGAAAGCGGCGCTGAGATGACAAAGATGGAGCGCTTTGAACTGGGGAGCATGATAGGCGGCTGTCTGCAGGCATATGCACTGAAGCTGAAGACCAGCGGGATAAAGCTGTTTTTTGAGAAGCCCGAAGAGGAGATCTATGTTTGGGCGGATGAGAGCGGCATAGAAGAGGTATTCAGGAATTATTTTACCAATGCGATAAACTACTGTGCAGGCGATAAAGAGATACATGTAAAGATAGGCAGACGGGATGCGCAGGTTCGCGTGGAGGTATTCAACACAGGGGCCCCCATCCCTGAGGAAAGCATTGACAGGTTGTGGGATAAGTTTTATAAGGTGGATAAGGCGAGGACCAGGGAATACGGAGGCAGCGGACTCGGCTTATCTATAGTAAAAGCAATAATGGACAACATGAACGGGGCATACGGAGTAATAAACTATGATGACGGCGTGGGTTTCTGGTTTGAGATGGAGACCAAGTAAAGGAGGGGGAAATGTACAATAAGAACGACAATGCAAAAACACCGCCTATGGGGTGGAACAGCTATGATTATTATGATACCACGGTAAACGAAGAGAGGGTTCTGGCCAATGCCGAATATATGGCAAAGAATCTTAAAGAGTACGGCTGGGAGTATGTGGTGATCGATATAGAATGGTTTGCGCACAATGCCGGGACCATGCGGGATAAGTATCAGTATATCCCTTTTAACGAACTGGAGATGGATGAGTATTCAAGGCTGCTTCCGGATCCGGAGCGTTTCCCATCATCAAAGAACGGCGCAGGTTTTAAGCCTATTGCCGATAAGATACATGCTATGGGACTTAAGCTCGGAATACATATTATGCGTGGAATTCCGAGAGAGGCTGCTCATAAACACATGAAGATCAAGGGGAGCGACGTGGGAGCTCATGTTATCGCTAATCCCTCATCCATATCACGATGGAATCCGGATATGTACGGTGTAAGGAATTGTGAAGCCGGACAGGCTTATTATGACAGTTTATTCGAACTCTATGCCTCATGGGGTGTGGATTTCATAAAATGTGACGATATATGTGTTACAAATGCCTTTGCCGACGATTTTTATTCCGGGCGTCATGAAGTGGAAATGATAGCAAAAGCCATTGAGAAATGCGGCAGGCCCATAGTACTTTCGCTGTCTCCCGGACCGGCTATAATCAACGAAGCCTGGCATTATGAGAAATATGCCAATATGTGGCGTATAACGGATGACTTCTGGGATGACTGGAGGCTGTTAAAAGAGATGTTCTGGCGCTGTGAGGTATGGCAGAGACATGTGTCGGCCGGTAATTTCCCGGATTGTGATATGCTGACCCTGGGCAAACTCGGAGCAGGTTTCGGACATGAGAGAGACTGCAGGTTCACTTACGATGAACAGAAGACGATGATGAGTCTGTGGTGCATATTCGGCTCGCCGATGATGATAGGCGCGGAGCTGACCATGCTTGATGAAAAGACTCTTGGTCTTTTGACCAACAGAGAACTCTTAAAGCTGCTGGATCCCATAAGGATACGGACACAGCTCAAACGTGATGAAAATGAAGCGGCCTGGGAGAGTATAGATCATAAGAGCGGCAAACGCAGCGTGGCGCTTTTTAACCTTTCGGATGAAGAGAGAACGGTGTCTGTTCAGGCGGAGGGCAAGTATACGGATATCTGGGAAGGAAGAAGCGTTACGGTAAAGGGGTTGCTTGAGGATAAACTGGCTCCCCATGCCTGCAGCGTATGGACCGAAGAATAACGGTGCAAGCTATGTGTTCACTTCCCCGAAACTATTGAAATAAACGCTGAAAAATGATAGAATCGAAGCTATGAAAAAGATATGGATCACAGTGCTGGCAATGGTGATGGCAGTCTCCCTGATCGGATGCGGAAACGAGATCCCGGAACTCAGCGATGAAGAACTGTATATGGTCGAGGAATATGCGGCAAAACTGCTGCTTAAGTATGATGCCAATTATCATGGCACCACGCTTTCCGATGAAGAAGTCTCGGAAATGAGGAACGAGGCGGAGCGCAGAGCCGAAGTTCAGGCTAAAGCCGAGGAGGACCGAAAACTCAGGGAGCAGAAAAAAGCAGAAAAAGCCAAAGAGGATGAGAAGAAGGAAGAAGACGGCGGGAAAGATCAGGCGCCGGAAAAAGTTTACGCAGATATAGCGACAGCTTTGGGACTTGATGGCATAGCGATAGAATATGCCGGCTTCACTTTCAGCGAAGTTTATCCCATGGACAGCGAGATCACACAGGGACTGGCTCATGCACCTACGGGGAAGAAGTTCATGGTGCTGGCATTTAGGATGAGCAATAACAGCGGAGGAGAAAAGGAGATAGACATGAATGCCGTCAATCCTTCGTTTACGATAGTCCTCGGAGCAGGAGTAAAGAAGAGCGCCCAGCCTTCCATGCAGGGAGACAATCTTCTGGGCTTTCACGAAACTCTTTCCTCCGGCGAGACAAAAGATGTTCAGCTATTTATAGAGGTCAATGCAAATACGGAACCGCCTAAGGGCGCGACCATGATCATCAAACATGACGGTGAAAGTGCCGAAGCAATGCTGTTTCAGGAATAACAATATACTGGACTTTTCGGGTGGAAAGTGTATAATTATTTCATGGGTTTATTGCAGCTATAGCAAAGAAAATAAGAGCGAGGTGGGTTATGGATTCAAAAATTTTACTTGAGAACGGAACAAATGAGCTTGAAGTTTTGGAGTTTACGCTTGCAGGTAATTCTTACGGTATCAATGTTGCAAAGATCCGCGAGATAATACAGTATCAGCCTGTTACTCCGGTTCCCAATGCACATCCCAGTGTGGAAGGCATTTTCATGCCGCGTGAAACCATGATCACGGCTATTGACTTAAAGAACTGTCTGCAGAGAGGACAGTCTGAAGCTAAGGGCTTATTTATAATCACTAATTTCAACACTCTTGACATTGCATTTCATGTGGATACGGTGGTAGGCATCCATCGCGTGTCCTGGAGAGAGATAATCAAACCTGATTCGACGGTTTCCAATGCCGAAGACGGTATATCCACCGGTATTATCAAGAAGAACGATAAGCTCATAATCATACTTGATTTTGAGAAGATAATCGCCGATATCAATCCGGAAACGGGACTTAAGGTTCAGGATATAGACGAAATGGGCCCCAGGAGCAGAAATGATACTCCGATACTTATCGCTGAGGATTCCGCGCTGCTCAACAAGCTTATCGTAGAATCATTGCAGAAAGCCGGCTATGTTAACCTTACCCATACCGAGAACGGACAGGTAGCCTGGGATACGCTTTTACGCTGGAAGGCCGAAGGCAGTATCGATAATAATGTCAGATGTATCATAACCGATATCGAGATGCCGCAGATGGATGGTCACAGGCTTACCAAGCTGGTTAAAGAAGATGAGGTACTCAGAAAGATACCCGTTATAATATTTTCATCCCTTATCAATACGGAGATGAGGAGAAAAGGTGAGCAATTGGGCGCAGATGCACAGCTTACCAAACCTGAGATAGGTAATCTGGTCAGAACCATCGATCAGATACTTGGTATAGACGGGGGAGCGGAAAGCTGATCGAGTATTTGGATGAACTTTTAAAGAGTGCCGCAGCTTAACGGCACTCTTTTTGAGAAAAGAGAAGCAGGGAATGAAGGAAGAAGAGGAATATCTGGACCGGCTGCTGCAGGCAGCGCTGAATAAGGGAAAGCCGACAGGATCGAATGAGCCTGAGTCTGATGGGGAGACTGAGGCTTTTTCCGATGCTTCCAAAACACTGAAATCCCTTGCTTCCGATACACCTAAAAAAGATATAGGAAGTTCCGCACTGCCGAGCTTCAGACAGGTGGTGGATGCCATCGATTCGGGAGAGGATCTGGCTGAAAGCATCAGGATGAATGAGGAGGTACCGGCGGCAGCCGAGATACCCGAACTGGCTGATGTATCCGATGTTATGAATCTTTTCGGGGACGAAGCTGCTGAGGCTGAAGAAATACCCGAAGATATAGAGATACCGCTTAATTTTGCATTGGAAGAAGCGGAAAATGCTTCTTCAAACAGTATTTCCTCAGAGGAAGGGCAGGAAGAAGAACCGGCGTATGAGGAGCCCGAATATGCGGAAGAAGAACCTGCATATGAAGAACAGCCGGCGCAGGAAGAAGCTGTTTATGATGATCCCGAAAGGGAACTTACGGCAGATGATATAGCGGCAATGTATGCCGCAGAGCCTGCCATGTATGGTGAAGAAACTGCCGAAGAGAGTATTCCGGAGAATACGGAAGCAGAAGAGACAGCGGATGATCCGGGCCGTCAGTTGTCCCCGGATGAGATAGCAGCCATGTTTGCACAGGAGCTTCCGACAGAGGATGAACTGCCGCTTGAAGAAGAAGTTCCGGCAGAAGAAGATATTTCGCTTCCGGAAGAAACAGTATCCGAAGAGGTGAATGACGATCCAAACCGTCAGCTTTCACCGGAAGAAATAGCAGCAATGTTTGCACAGGAGCTTCCGGCAGAGGATGAACTGCCTCCTGAAGAGGAGCTTCCGGTCGAAGAAGAACTGCCGCTTCAAGAAGAAGTTCCGGCAGAAGAAGATATCTCGCTTCCGGAAGAAACAGTATCCGAAGAGGTAAATGACGATCCGGGCCGTCAGCTTTCACCGGAAGAAATAGCAGCTATGTTTGATGCAGGGATGCCTGAGGAAGAGCTGCAGGCGGACACTTCTCAGGATAAGAGTGATAACGATATGGCTGATGAACTCATGGCATTGCTTAATGACAGCGAAGCCGGGACCTCAGCATCGCCTGAAGAAGATACAGCCGAAGCCATGTCAATGGATATCGGGCTGGATGATCTGTCACTGGATGATATTGAGAGCAGGATGCAGGCTGCCGAAGCCGCCGGAGCGGAAACAGAGCTGTCTTCGGAAGAAGAGGATGCTGATGTTACGGCATTACTTGAGAGTCTTGGCAGTGACGATATGGATCTGTCGGACATAGGAGATATACTGAAGAAATCAGACAATAATGAAATAGTTGACCAGAGCATCACCGAGCAGGCAGATGCAGAGATGCCTGAGGATCCTCTTGCCGATGAAACGGAAGCTGAAGCAGCGCAAGAAGAGGAAGGAAAAAAGAAGAAAAAGAAACTCTTCGGAAAGAAAAAGAAGAAGGGTGAAGCAGACGAAGAAGGTGAAGAAGCAGAAGGCGGAAAGAAGGAGAAAAAGCCCGGGTTCTTTACGAAGCTTCTTGATATGCTCATAAAGGAAGAAGACGAGGACACCGTGCCTGAGTCCGAATCCATAAAGCTCAGTGATGAGAACAAGGCTATACTTGACGAACTTGACAAGGAAGCCGATGAGGGCAAGGGAAAGAAGAAAAAAGAGAAAAAGCCCAAGAAAGAAAAACCTAAAAAAGAGAAGAAACCGAAGCCTAAAAAAGAGAAAAAAGTCAAACCGAAGCCGGAAGAGAATACAAAGAAGATCCCGAAGAAGTATGTGAGAAGGACCTTTATGCTGGCGGCTTCCATACTTGTAGCCCTGCTGATCGTCACCCTGTATCTTCCGGGGATGATGACGATGGAAGATGCAAGAAAGGCTTTTTATGAGAAGAAGGATTACAAGACAGCTTTTCTTACTTTCTACGGAAAGGAACTAAGCGAGAGCGACATGAAGATCTACAGGCAGTCCAGGATGGTGGTACTGCTTGACAGAAAGTATGAGTCCTACGAAAACTATAAGCGCATGAATATGCAGGAAGAAGCGCTGGATGCGCTGCTTCAGGGCTTGAAACGCTATGATGATCTAAATGAAGAAGCTATAGAACTCGGAATGGGCGGTGAAATAATGGGAGTAAGGGGCAATATACTCGCCGCGCTTTACAACGATTACGGGATAGATGAAAATACGGCTTATGAGATACTCGGATATTCCAGTCTTGATTATACCGGGAAAATACGAGCTACGGTTAACAGGCAGCCCTATACAAAGGTTGAGGATGAGATGCGTCAGAAATACGGACTGGCATCTCCGGAACCTGCACCGGAGGCAGTACCTGAAAAAGAAGAGGGAGAACTTCCTGATATGCTGCCTGAAGAACAGCAGTATCTTGATGGGCTGAAGGAAGGAAACTCAGAGGGGACCGCTGAAGAACCGGCAGCCGAAGAATTGCCTATTGAAGCGGAAACGGACGGCAGGGATGTGCCGGTGGAGATCAACAGCGATCAGTTTTAAGGAGAAGAAGTTTGATAGCGATTATTGATTATGATGCAGGTAATATTAAAAGTGTCGAAAAGGCATTTGCAGCCATAGGTGAGGAGACGGTTCTCACGAGGGATGAGAAACTGATACGTGAAGCCGACAAAGTGGTACTTCCGGGAGTCGGAGTATTCGGTGATGCCGTCGCAAAGATAAGAGACTATGGCTTGGAAGAGGTGATAAAGGAAACGGCGGGTTCGGATAAGCCGTTTCTTGCTATTTGTGTGGGCCTGCAGCTGCTTTTTGAGGAAAGTGAGGAGTCTCCGGGGGCTAAGGGCCTGGAAATCATGAAAGGAAAGATCATAAAAATACCTGAAGACAGAGGACTTACGGTACCGCAGATCGGCTGGAATTCATTGCATAAAACAAAAGAATCGAGATTGCTGCACGGAATAGATGAAGGGGCTTTTGTATATTTTGTCCATTCATTTTATCTGAAGGCCGAGGAGGATGTGGTGATCGCAACTACGGATTACGGAGTGGATATCCATGCTGCAGTTGAAAGGAACAATATCTTTGCAACGCAGTTCCATCCGGAAAAGAGTTCAAAGACGGGCTTAAAGATACTTAAAAATTTTTGTGAATTGTAATATCAGGTGGTGATAATATGCACACTAAAAGGATAATCCCCTGTCTTGACGTAAACAGGGGCAGAGTTGTAAAAGGAATAAATTTTGTGAATCTTGTTGATGCCGGAGACCCGGTGGAAACGGCCAAAGCATACGATACAGCAGGAGCCGATGAGCTGGTCTTCCTGGATATCACGGCTTCTTCGGACGGAAGGGATACGGTCGTGGATATGGTTCGCCGTGTGGCTGAACAGGTTTTTATTCCATTCACTGTCGGCGGCGGTATCCGCAGTGTTGATGATTTCAGAAAACTCTTAAGAGAAGGCGCCGATAAGGTGGCAGTTAACAGCGCAGCGATAATGAATCCCGGGCTGATCGCGGATGCGGCGGATAAATTCGGCTCACAGTGCGTTGTGCTTGCCATAGATGCAAAACGCAGGGATGACGGCGGCTGGAATATCTTTAAAAACGGCGGAAGAGTGGATATGGGGATCGATGCCGTTGAGTGGGCCATGAAAGGCGTGGAGCTCGGAGCAGGAGAGATACTCCTTACCAGTATGGATTGTGACGGAACCAAGGAAGGCTATGACCTTGAACTGACGCGTAAGATAGCGGAAAATGTGTCAGTACCCGTTATTGCTTCGGGAGGCGCAGGAACGAAAGAACATTTCTACGATGCTCTTACGGAGGGCAAGGCTGATGCCGCGCTTGCTGCATCTCTTTTCCATTTCAAGGAACTGGAGATAAATGAAGTAAAAGATTATTTAAAGAGCAGAGGAGTGGCAGTGCGCTTTCAGGAGGAAGTAAAGCTGTGAGCGCATTGACCGGGGACTGGGCCGAAGCTCTTAAGGGTGAGTTCGCGAAGCCCTATTATAAAAAACTGTATGAGACGGTAAGGCAGGAATATAAGACGACTAAGGTCTTTCCGCCATCTTCGGAGCTGTTTAACGCAATGCATCTGACTCCGCTTCATGAGGTTAAGGCTGTAATACTCGGACAGGATCCTTATCACAATGACGGTCAGGCGCATGGCCTGTGTTTTTCGGTGAGGAAAGGCGTGGAGATACCTCCGTCCCTGGTGAACATATATAAGGAACTCCATGATGATCTCGGAGTAAAGATCCCGGATCACGGAGATCTTAGCAAATGGGCAAAGGAAGGTGTGCTGCTTTTAAACACGGTACTCACCGTGCGCGCTCATCAGGCCAATTCCCATCAGCATATAGGCTGGCTTACATTTACGGATGCCGTCATAAGAAAAGTGGCGGAAGAGGACAGACCTATAGTATTTCTTTTGTGGGGAGCACCGGCACAGAGAAAAGCCGAGCTCATACATAATCCCAAACATCTGGTTTTAAAGGCACCGCATCCCAGCCCTTTGTCAGCATACAGAGGGTTTTTCGGCTGCAGGCATTTTTCAAAAGCCAACGAGTTTTTAGAAAAAAACGGAGTGGGGCCGATAGACTGGCAGATAGATTAAAGGAGGAGAGTTATGAAAAAAGCATTTGTTACAAAGGAGATGGTCGAGGAGGCAGTTAAGAAATATCCTACGCCTTTTCACATCTATGATGAGGCAGGGATAAAGGAAAATGCGAGAAAACTTAAGGAAGCTTTTTCCTGGAATAAAGGATATAAAGAGTATTTTGCCGTAAAAGCTACTCCGAATCCCTTCATACTGGAAGTATTGAAAGACCTGGGCTGCGGCACAGATTGTTCAAGCTATACCGAACTGATGCTTTCAGATGCTGTAGGTTTTAAAGGCAGTGAGATCATGTTTTCTTCCAATGATACGCCGGCTGAAGAATTTGCTTATGCGGCAAAGCTTGGAGCAACCATTAACCTTGATGATATCACGCATATCGATTTCCTTGAAAAAACCATAGGAAAACTGCCGGAGACCCTGAGCCTCAGATATAATCCCGGCGGTGTGTTCAAGATAAGCACTGATATTATGGACAAGCCCGGAGATGCAAAATACGGGCTCACGAGAGAGCAGTTGTTTGAAGCATACGGGATACTTAAGGAAAAAGGTGTAAAGCGTTTCGGAATGCATGCATTCCTTGCCAGCAATACCGTGACCAATGAATATTATCCCACTTTAGCGAGAGAGCTCTTCACTACTGCTGTAGATGTTAAGGAGAAGCTCGGAGTAGAGATATCCTTTATCAATCTGTCAGGCGGTATAGGAATACCCTATACACCGGACCAGGAGCCTAATGATATAGCTGTGATAGGAAGCAGAGTGAAGGAAGTGTATGATGAGGTGCTGGTACCGGCAGGGCTTTCAGATGTATCCATATTTACCGAACTCGGAAGGTTCATGTTAGCGCCCTTTGGCATGCTGGTCACCAAAGCCATACATGAAAAACATACACATAAGGAGTATATCGGAGTGGATGCCTGTGCCGTAAACCTTATGAGACCTGCTATGTACGGGGCTTATCATCATATAACGGTACTGGGCAAGGAGAACGAAAAAGCGGATCATATGTATGATGTGACCGGATCTCTTTGTGAGAACAACGATAAGTTTGCGATAGACAGGATGCTCCCGGAGATAGAAATGGGCGACTATCTTGCAATACATGATACCGGAGCGCACGGCTTTGCGATGGGATACAATTATAACGGAAAGCTGAAGTCCTCCGAACTTCTTTTAAAAGAAGACGGGAGCATCGAGCTGATAAGACGCGCAGAAAGACCTTCGGATTATTTTGCGACCTTTGACTGTTTTGATAAATACGCATTTCTTGCAAAGAAAGAATCCTGAAAATGGAAGACGGTATCAGATTAAATAAATATCTGGCTTCCTGCGGAGTGGCTTCCAGACGTGGCGCCGATAAGCTTATCGAAGAAGGAAGAGTGAGCATTGACGGCCGTATTGCGCATCCGGGAGATATCTTCCGTGAGGGCATGGAGGTCATGGTGGACGGCAAGGGTGTAAAAACCCAGGCTAAAGTAGTACTTGCATATTATAAGCCGGCAGGAGTGCTTGTGAGCGAGGAAGATCCTCATGCAAAAGAAACTTTTAAGGATATGATTGACTATCCGGTAAGGGTGACTTATGCGGGCAGGCTTGATAAGGACTCTGAGGGGCTGCTGCTGCTCACAAATGACGGTGATCTGATACAGGCGATGATGCACGGTTCCCACGGACATGAAAAAGAGTATATCGTACATCTGAACAAAGAACCCGATAATGCGGTGATCGAAAAGCTTCGGGGCGGAGTATATCTGAAAGAACTTCAACTGAAGACCAGACCCTGCCGCATAGAGAAACTGAAGAGAAATGTGGTGAGAATGGTGCTTACCGAGGGAATTAACAGGCAGATCAGACGTATGTGGTCACAGGAAGGTTTTCATGTCAGAGCGTTGAAGAGGGTCAGGATAATGAGTGTCAGCCTAGGGAATCTGCTGCCGGGCGAATACAGCGAACTGAGCGAAAAAGAGATGGACAGCCTTTACAGACAGGCAGGACTTAAAAGATGAAGATAGGGATGTTTGATTCCGGCATAGGCGGACTGACATTATTAAAAGAGGCATTCAGACAGCTTCCGCTGGAGGAGTACCATTATTATGCCGATACGGATCATGTTCCCTATGGTTCACATACGGTAGATGATATAAGAAAGTATTCGATGGATGCGGCTGCGTTCCTTTTGGAAAAAGGCTGCGAAGCCATAGTTGTAGCATGCAATACTGCTACGTCTGCGGCTGTCAGTCTGCTTAGGGAAAAGTATCCGGTGCCGGTGATAGGTATAGAACCGGCAGTCAAACCTGCCCTTAAACTGAGGGAAGATAAGCGTATACTGGTGGTGGCTACGCCGGTAACGGTCAGGGAGAAGAAACTGCACGATCTGATAGAGAGAGAAGATGTGCATCACAGAGTGGATATGCTGGCTTTACCGGGATTGGTAAATTTCGCCGAGCGGGGCGAGTTTGATTCTCCGGAAGTAAAGGAATATCTGGATGAGGAACTGAAAACGCTGGATACCGGGGAGTATTCGGTACTGGTACTGGGCTGCACTCATTTTAACCATTTTAAGAATGTGCTTAAGGACTACTTTGACGGGGATATCTGTATCACTGACGGAAAAGAAGGCACGGTGAGACGGCTTAAGGATGTGCTTAGTGAACGTAAGGCAGTGAGCGAAGGTAAGCGTTCCGTGTACTACTATGAATCAGGGCGAAGGGTAGACAATAAAGAGCGGCTGGACTTCTACGACAGGCTTCTTGAGCACCTGGACGGAACGTAAAAAAAATCTTGATTTTTATTAAGTTATAGGTTATAGTGATACGGTATTATTTTGTGATGATCAATTCAGGAGGAAATAAAGCATGATATCAGCAGGTGATTTCAGGAACGGTATGACCATTGAGCTGGATAACAGCGTATACCAGATAGTTGAATTCCAGCACGTTAAGCCCGGTAAAGGTGCCGCTTTCGTAAGAACAAAGCTTAAGGATGTAAAAAACGGAGGCGTGGTAGAACGTACATTCAGACCTACCGAGAAGTGCCCTCCTGCAAGGATAGACCGTAAGGATATGCAGTATCTGTATTCCGACGGAGACCTCTTCAATTTTATGGATACGGAAAACTATGAGCAGATAGCGCTGAACAGTGATGCTGTGGGCGATGCGCTTAAGTTCGTTAAAGAGAACGATATGGTTAAGATCTGCTCACATAACGGCAATGTATTTGCAATCGAGCCTCCTCTCTTTGTTGAGCTGGAGATAACCGATACCGAGCCCGGCTTCAAGGGTGATACCGCTACAGGCGCTTCCAAGCCCGCTACGGTTGAGACCGGAGCTACCGTTCAGGTTCCTCTCTTTGTAAATACAGGAGACAAGATCAAGATCGATACGCGTACAGGCGAGTATTTAAGCCGCGTATAATTAAGATCTTTTAAGCAGCTGACTGTAAGACAACCGATACGGCATAGCCGTTTAGCGGTTGTCTTTTTATGTTCAAAAAAGGAGAGAATGAATGACAATAGATGAATTTGCAACAAAAGTAAAGAATGCCCTTAAGGATGAGGGAGAGGAAAGGGAGATCAGGATAAGTAAGGTTTTGAAGAATAACGGAATATGTCTGACCGGTATAAGCATACCGGATGATGAACATGATATGACTCCCACGGTATATCTTGATGATTTTTTATACGAATATGAAGAAGGAACTCCTTTTGCCGATGTTTTCAGGCAGATAAAGCGGATGACGGAATACAGGGATGAGAGCATAAGCTTTGATCTGAAGGCCTTTATTGCTTTCGGAACGGCGAAGGAGAGGATAGTGTATAAGCTGATAAATGCCGGGATGAACAGGGAACTTCTGAAGGAAGTGCCGCATGAGATGTACCTGGATATGGCGATGGTGTTTTATTATGTGCTGAGTGACTGTGGGGAGAAGCAGGCATCCATACTGATATACAACGGACATATGGAAGGCTGGGGGGTGGATGAACCCACACTGGCGGCTTATGCAAGAAAGAATACTCCCGTACTCCTTCCGGGAAAGATATCAGACATGAAGGAGCTGATCATGAACCTGCTGCCGGAGGAAGCAATAGGCCCGGCAGTTTTAAGAGAAGAAAATGAGCTTATGTATGTGTTGACAAATGAGAGAAAATACTTCGGAGCTGCCTGCATGATGTATGAGAACATGCTACAGGATATAGCCGACAGGCTTGATGCAGACATTTATATCCTGCCTTCGTCGGTACATGAGGTGATCATCATAAGGGATACCGGTGAAGATGATATAGCTGCACTTATCAGTATGGTATGTGAGGTGAATGACAGTCAGGTGGCAGCTGAAGAGATACTCAGTTACAGTGTTTACAGATATGAGCGGAAAAGCGCTCAAATAGCAGTATTTAACAGGGAAAACACCCTTTCTGCAGCATGCTGCTGATACTGGACAAATAGTATCACTTGTGCTAATATATATCGGTGTGTGCACCCGTAGTCTAATGGATAGGACGAAGGCCTCCGACGCCTTTAATGCAGGTTCGATTCCTGTCGGGTGTATTACCGATATTAAGAAAAAAGGTTCTGTTTTCATGGCTAAAAGAAGAAGGAAAAAAACGAATACTGCCGTTAAGGATGTAAAGAGCATCATCAATTCAGCTTTTGATGACAGCGCTTTGGAAGCTTCTGCAGATAATGAAGAAGATAAAGCCGAAGAAAATACGTCAGATGCTGAAAAGAGCATTGAAATTGTCGAAACAGCCGAAATGGATATTTCCGAAGATATTACCGAAGAAAACAGCGGTGATCTAAAGGCAGTTGATGAAGAGATAAACGACAGCACGGAAGAGTTTTCTGATGAAGATATAGAGATGCTTACGGATGAGGAAGACGAAGAGTCTTCCATGTTCATGACGGTCGATGAGGAGCTCAAGAGAGAAAAAGCGGCCAGGGAAAACAGAGATAAAAGAAATACGAAAGCCAAAAAGATCGTAAATAAAAGAAGCGCAAGCTCGGATCTTGGGGTGTACGTTAAGGATATATTCTATGCGATAGGTGAGTGGATATCAGAGAACAGAGTCAAGATCTGCCGTTTTCTTGTGGTCCTGATCTTATGCTTTATAGCCTTTTTTGCCATAAGAGGAATGAATAAAGCAAGACAGAGACAACAGACAGAGGATGGAGCTGTGGATCTGGATGCTCTTTCGAAAGATGTGATCCCGATTCCGGTTGATGCCATGAAGAAGGATGCATATCCCGAGCTTAATGAGCTGGTTAAGAATTATTTTACAGCCATGCAGGATAACGATCTGTATACCTATACACAGTTGAGAAGCCAGACCGATGCATTGGAGGAGGCCAAACTCGGAGCCAAGAGTGAATATATAGAATCTTATGACAATATCTGCTGCTATACCAAGGCAGGGCCCTATACCGATTCGTATATGGTATATGTCACATATGATCTGAAACTTAAGGATTGGGACAAGACTGCACCGGCGCTGGTCACGCTGGTCGTGTGTACCAAGGAATCCGGTGAACTGTATGTATACAGCGGCAGTTTTGAAGAGAACGTTGCTGAATACATCAAGGGTATTACCAGCCAGGAAGATGTTGTGGAACTGTACAACAGCGTTGAACAGGAATATAAGGAAGTGGTGGAAGCCGATCCGGCATTCAGAGAATATATGTCAGCGCTTAACCAGCTGATCAAAGACGGTGTGGGCGAGAGAGTGGCTGCAGCCAGAGAGCAGGCAGCTGCCGAGGAGCCTGACGAGGAAAATCAGGATGAGGGAGAGGGAAGCAGTGAGACTGCTGCTGAAGAGACTCCCGAAGACGGCCAGAATGCCGAGGAAACTCCGACAGAACCGGAGAAACCCAAGGAGATCATAGTAGAGGCTACCACAAATGTGAATGTGCGTTCTTCCGACAGCGAGAATGCAGATAAACTGGGAAGAGTGACCGAAGGAACACAGCTCACCTGTGAAGAACAGCTGCAGAACGGCTGGAGCAGGGTGCAATATGAGGGTAAGACCGCATATATCAAGACGGAATTCCTGAAGGTAATAGGAGCTAATGCAGAGGACGCAAGCAACCTTAAGGTGATCGGCAGCGTCAAGGCCAAGGAGAATGTAAATGTCCGTGTTTCTGCTGAGGCTGACGGAGAAAAGCTGGGAGTCGTAAACGAGGGTGACAAGCTGGAAGTGCTCGAGAATGACAAGGACGGCTGGACAAAGGTCAAGTACAAGGGCAAAGTCGGATACGTAAAGACCGAATACGTGAAATAGTTTAAGGCAGTTCTTTGAAACGCTTATTCAGATAATCAAGAAGCTTTTGCGGACGCAGATAGTAGAGGATACTGTCGCGTCCGTTTTTATTTATGAATTCTTCGGTTGAATCATAGCCGTTAGATTCAGCCATTTCTTTGATATCATCTTCGCTGACATCGCCGACTGTATCACACAATACGGCTTCAGTCATTTCAAGATCACAGATGACACGGTAGGAAGACCGGATAAGTTCTTTGGTAAATTCATCTGTTGTATATCCGTTGTCAGCCAGATAAGCTTTAAGTGACTGAGAGCACATATCGGCATATTCAATATCACGCTCCAACTGTTCGCTATAATATTTACGGACTCTGGATTCGTCAACATCAAATACGGCAAAACCGTTGTATATCCAGCTTTTGAATTTCTCTATAGGGAGATATTCTTCCTTAAGATATTCTTTGTAAGCATCTGCGCTGTCATATTCGCCCAGGGATATGTCTGCCACGGTTTCGTCGCTTAAGTCGGAGCAGTTTTCATTAATATACTGTGCCAGTTCTTCGTCATTAACGGTGATGGCTTCCCTGACCAGCTTATCATCGCGATAATTATTGATATATACCGATGAGCCGGCTGAGGTTTTAAAGTATATCATGGAACCGTCAGCCAGAGCGGCTTCGCAGTCAGATCTGTAGAGGCCGTTGAAGGAAACGGTATCCGGCAGCGAAGGAATCAGCATCCGGATCTGTTCGTTTTCGCTCTCAATGCTCTCGGGGGTATTGGCTTCCTCGGTTTCGGCGGGGGGATTATTTTTTTTATCCCTGATGGAAGCGTATATCAGTACAAATAAAACAAAGGCCACGGCAAGCGCGGCAATGATGATCTTTATCAGAGTTGTTTTTTTGGTATTACTTTCATTCATAATGCCGGCGGTGGGACTTGAACCCACACGTGGTTGCCCACAACAGATTTTGAGTCTGCCTCGTCTGCCATTCCGACACGCCGGCTATTCAACTCGACAATTATAGCATGGATAACAGTGCTTTGACAAGAACTTTATCGTAGTGACGGTGAAGCCTTTACATCCTGAATGCTCCTTGTTATAATTCCGTTGCCGTATCTGAAAAATCCATACAAGGAGATAAAGAGCATGTTAAAAAAGAAGAGCAATACATCCCCGGTGATCGTCGTAGCCGCGGTGGCAGTACTTCTGATCGCGGTGGGTGTTCTGATCTTTGTAATGCCGAGTTCGTCGGCAAAGAAATATGAAAAGCAGTTAAAACTGGCGGCGCGCTATCTGGACGAACTGGATTATGATAAGGCCATCGCAGCCTATAAGGCTGCCATCGATATCGACCCGAAATCAGAGGACGCATACCTGGGCATGGCGGAAGCCTATGTTGAAAAAGGCGAGCTGCAGGCAGCCGTTGATATTTTGAAGGAAGGTCTTAAGAAGACCGGGAGTGAGGCGATGGAAGAACGCCTTGCGGAACTGGAACTGAAGCTCGCGGAGGAGCAGGCGAAGCTCACAACGCCGACCCCGACGCCGGAACCGGCGGGGATAGGAGAGGTGAACTGGAGCGGCGGAGACTGGACGGACCGCGATGATGTGATGCCTCATATGAATGACGAAGGCTATATGGTCTTCGGTGCCTATGAACAGGACGGAGATGAGAGCAACGGTCCGGAACCCATCGAGTGGGAGATCCTGGAAGAAAACGGAAACGGAATATTCCTGGTGAGTCGTTATGTTCTGGATGGACAGCCCTACAATACGGAGCGGACAGACGTGACCTGGGAGAGATGCACACTCCGCAGCTGGCTGAATGATGAATTCCTGAACAAAGCGTTTACGAAAAGGGAACAGGAACAGATCAGGATCACGGAAGTGGCGAATCCGGATAATCCTGAATCTGTGGCACCCGATGGAAACAGTACAAGAGACCGGATCTTCCTGCTCAGTATGGCGGAAGTCCTATCCAAATACAGCTATAACAGCTGGTATGAAACCGAGGGTTTCTGTGAGGAGCTGATCATTCCGCCAACAGTGTACGCAAACCAGCAGGAAGTACACAGCACTGTAATAGACGAAGGCTATTACAATGGTACAAAATATGGATTTAGAGATATGGTTGGTTTGGCATCTCAGAATTATAGCCGTGACTGTATCGGGCGCGAGGGTGCGTGGTGGTGGCTTCGTTCGCCCGGCGACAGTTCCATTACTGCGTGCTATGTCGCCGAATATGGCTTCACGGGCGCAACATTTTTCTACAACGGCATACTCGTGGATTACAAATATTGTGGCCTGCGTCCCGCTTTATATATAGAGCAGTGACGCCGGGGAATAGTTTTATCCGTGGGGCTGTGGTATAATGAGCGGGAATATTAACGGAGGTGTGTTTTATGGCCGGAAAACTGGTATTGATCGATGGACACAGTATATTGAACAGGGCTTTTTACGGCCTGCCGGATCTGACCAACAGCGAAGGTAAACATACGGGAGCCGTACTGGGTTTTCTGAACATAATGTTCCGGATAATAGAAGAGGAAAAGCCGGATCATATGATGGTTGCTTTTGACGAACATGCTCCGACTTTCAGACATGAGATGTATAAGGAGTATAAGGGAACCAGGAAGCCTATGCCTGAAGAACTCAGGGAGCAGGTACCGCTGATGCGGGAGATGCTTACTGCCATGAAGATAAAAATCCTGTCTATCCCGGGGCTTGAGGCTGATGATATCCTCGGGACCGCGGCTAAGCGGGCAGAGGAAGCAGGCAGCGAAGTGGCGCTCATTTCGGGCGACAGGGATCTGCTGCAGATAGCCGGCAAGCATATAAAGATAAGGATACCAAAGACAAAGCGCGGCGGGACCGAGGTGGAGGATTATCTTGAGGATGACGTGAAAGCTGCCTACGGTCTGACACCGTCCCAGTTCATTGAACTGAAGGCGCTTATGGGAGATACTGCGGATAATATCCCGGGTGTACCGAAGATCGGTGAGAAGACTGCCCTGGCATTGATGCAGGAATACGGATCCATAGATAATATCTATATACATTTAGAAGAAATATCAAAGAATGCCATAAGGGAGAGTCTGCGTGAAAACAGGGAACTTGCGGATCTGAGCCTTAAGCTTGCCACGATAAACACAAACTGCGATCTTGGTATTGATCTGGAAAGTGATACCGTATATCCCGATCCCTATACCCCGGAAGCATACGAACTGTGCAAGAGACTGGATTTCAGATCGCTGCTCGGACGTTTTGACAGGAAAGCGGCAGCCGTGACATCAACAAAGGAATACCGATACAGTATCGTCGATGAAGGCAGCTTCGGTCAAAGTATTGCTGATGCGGAGACTGTTGCGCTTATGCTATATCCGCTTGAAGGAGACAGGTTTATTGCAGCGCTCGGAACGGGAGAGGATACAGCAGCCATAACGGAATTCACATACGGTTCATCTGTCTGTGAAGCAGTCAGACGGGCGCAGCTTGAAGGTAAGACTCTGATCTGCAGTGAAGTGAAGAGGCTCTACGCATTATCAGGAGGAAAGACTGCAGAACCTCTCAGCATGGTAAGCGGTGAGCAGATGAGCTTTGAACAGCTGTTTGCTCCCGAGGATAATAATGACAGTGAGTTTACGCCTGTAACTTCGACGGAAGCAGCAAAGAACCTAAGGGATGTACTGATAGAAGCCTATCTTTTGGATCCGCTTAAGAGTGATACACAGATAACGGATATGATAAAGAAGTATCTGGGAGGCAATCCCGATGCTTATGAGACTCTTTTCGGAAAGAAGAATTATGAGCAGGCTTATGCTTCCGATAAAGAAAAGTTCCTTAAGTATATAACTATGGAAGCTGCCTCGCTTAATGAACTGGACAGGGTGATGAGCGGAGAACTTAAGGATAAAGGTATGGAGAAGCTTTTTACCGAGATGGAAATGCCTTTGTCCTATGTGCTCTACTGTATGGAAAGAGAAGGCATACAGGCTTCTTCCAAGGCTCTGAAGGAATATGGGGAGGAGCTGAAGACCAGACTGGACGAGCTGGAAAAGAAGATTTATGAGGCTGCCGGTGAGGAATTCAACATCAATTCTCCCAAGCAGCTGGCTGTGATACTTTTTGAAAAAATGGGACTGCAGGGCGGAAAGAAGACAAAGACAGGATATTCCACTTCTGCTGATGTCTTGGAAAAGCTGGCAGCCGATGTGCCTTTTGTCAGGAATATATTGGAATACAGGACCTATGCAAAACTGAAGTCCACTTATGCGGACGGTCTGGACGGCTTTATCGCGGCTGACGGCAGGATACATACCAAGTTTAACCAGACTGTGACAGCGACGGGGCGTTTAAGCTCCACGGATCCGAATCTTCAGAATATACCCATGAGGACAGAGCTGGGACGTCGTATCAGAAAGGTCTTTACACCCAAAGAAGGCTGTATTTTTGCAGACGCGGATTATTCACAGATAGAGCTGCGCATACTGGCTTCACTTGCCGGTGATGAAGGCCTTATCGAAGCATATAAGGAAGGCAGGGACATACACAGGATAACGGCATCAAAGGTTTTCGGTGTTCCTTTTGAGGAAGTGACCGATCTGCAGCGTCGCAATGCGAAAGCGGTCAATTTCGGAATTGTTTACGGTATATCTTCTTTCGGGCTTTCTCAGGACCTGTCCATCAGCAGAGGGGAAGCCAAGGAGTACATAGAGCAGTATTTTATGACCTATCCGGGTATAAAGGCTTATCTGGACCGCGTAAAAGAAGAGGCAAAAGAAAAAGGCTATTCGGTAACTTATTTCGGACGGCGAAGACCCATCCCGGAGCTTACTTCCTCCAATTTCATGCAGAGACAGTTCGGGGAGAGAGTGGCTATGAATGCTCCGGTGCAGGGGACGGCTGCAGATATAATGAAGATCGCCATGATCCATGTCTTTGACCGTATAGTTAAGGAAGGGCTTAAGTCGAGACTGCTTTTACAGATACATGATGAACTGCTGATAGAGACCTATACTGAGGAAAAGGATGCGGTGATACGCATACTTTCCGAAGAGATGAAGAAGGCCGCAGACTTGCCGGTGGAATTGGAAACGGATGTACATACCGGAAGTGACTGGTACGAGGCTAAGTGATGAAGAGCATAGGGATAACGGGAGGAGTAGGCGCCGGGAAAAGCCTGGTACTGGATTACCTCAAAGAGAAATATAATGCGTATATCATAGTCGCAGATAAACTGGCCCACGAGCTGGAACAGCCGGGGGAAGCCTGTTATATGGCACTTGTTGACACTTTCGGTGAGAATATACTTGACGAAAACGCTTATATTGATAAAATAAAGTTTGCTGCCATGATCTTTTCGGATGCCAAAGCGCTTGAAAAGACCAATGCGATAATACATCCTGCCGTCAAGGAAGAGATCCTGAAAAGGATGGACCTTGAGGAAAAAGCCGGAACGGAACTGTTCGTAGTGGAAGCCGCGCTGCTCATTGAAGAGGGCTATGATAAGATCCTCTCGGAGCTATGGTATATCCACACAAAAAGCAGTATCCGTCGTAAGAGGTTAAAAGAGAGCAGGGGGTATAGTGACGAAAAGATCGACGGCATTATGAAAAAGCAAAAAAGCGAAGAAGAATTCAGACGATATTGCAGACGTGTAATAGATAACAGCGAAGATACTGAATCTACCTACGCTCAGATAGACAGAATAATGGAAGAGATCTTTTCTTCCGGTATTTGAATTGGAGGTAGAAGTATGAACAAAGTCAAAGCATTTCTCAAGAAAAAAGATATTGAGATCTCACTCAAAAGGTACGGAGTGGATGCCCTCGGCGCTATGGCCCAGGGTTTATTCTGCTCGCTTCTTATCGGAACCATAATCAACACCATAGGAACACAGTTTAAGATCGGCTTTCTTATGGAGCCGGTAGCAACGGTTTCGGGGATCGAGTATACCGTAGGCGGTCTGGCAAGCGCGATGAGCGGTCCGGCAATGGCGGCAGCCATAGCTTATGCTCTTAAGTGTCCGCCTCTTGTATTATTCTCCATGATCTCCGTGGGTTTTGCTTCTAACGCGCTTGGCGGAGCAGGCGGCCCTCTGGCAGTTCTTATCGTTGCGATCATCGCATCCGAATTCGGAAAGGCCGTATCAAAGGAGACCAAGGTTGATATACTGGTAACTCCTCTGGTGACCATAGGCATAGGTGTATTGCTTTCCGCACTGATAGCTCCGGGACTCGGCAAGATAGCCATGAAGACCGGTGACCTGATCATGTGGGCAACAAATCAGCAGCCCTTTATCATGGGCATACTTGTTTCGGTACTTGTAGGCGTGGCTCTGACCTTGCCTATTTCTTCTGCGGCAATCTGCGCAGCTCTGGGACTGACAGGACTGGCAGGCGGCGCGGCTGTTGCCGGCTGCAGTGCGCAGATGATAGGCTTTGCGGTGATCTCTTTCAAAGAAAACAAATGGGGCGGCCTGGTATCTCAGGGTATAGGAACATCGATGCTTCAGATGGGAAATATAGTTAAGAATCCGAGGATATGGATCGCGCCTACCGTGGCAGCGGCCATTACAGGTCCAATAGCTACCTGTTTATTCAAGCTGGAGATGAACGGCGCTCCCGTTTCTTCCGGTATGGGTACCTGCGGACTCGTCGGACAGATCGGTGTATACTCCGGCTGGGTCAAGGATGTTGCGGAAGGCAGCAAAGCTGCTATCACGGCATCCGATTGGATAGGGCTGGTGCTTATATCTATCATCCTGCCGGCAGTGCTTTCGCTTATCATTAATGCAGGGCTCAAGAAGATAGGCTGGGTTAAAGAAGGAGATATGAAACTGTGAAGATATCCGAAATATTAAATCAGGGACCGACCTTATCGCTTGAGGTGTTTCCGCCCAAGACCAGTGAGGTTTATGAAAGCGTGGAAAAGGCTACCAATGAGATAGCGGCGCTTCACCCTGATTTTATGAGTGTGACATATGGCGCCGGCGGTTCTACGAGGACCTATACTACTGCCATAGCTTCCAATGTAGAGAAAGCAGGTGTAACGGCACTGGCTCATCTTACCTGTGTAAATGCTTCGGAAGAGACCATAAAAGACCAGCTTGAGAAACTGAAAGCTGCAGGTGTAGAGAATATACTTGCGCTCCGCGGTGATCTTCCCGAGGGAGTGGAAAGTACAGAGGACTGGATATATAAGCATGCAAGCGAGCTGATGCCGGTCATTAAGAAATACGGTGATTTCTGCATCGGCGGCGCCTGCTATCCGGAAAAGCATCCGGAGGCTGCAAACCTGGCAGAAGATATAGCCAACATGAAACGTAAACAGGATGCGGGCTGTGAGTTTCTGA
Organism: Lachnospiraceae bacterium; assembly: GCA_016281335.1. GTDB lineage: Bacteria > Bacillota > Clostridia > Lachnospirales > Lachnospiraceae > NK4A136. Next base: position 55,859 of record JAEEIK010000133.1, read on the forward strand.
CTACTCAGATGTTTTTTGATAATGACATCTTATATAACTATCTGTACAGGTTAAGGGATGCAGGGGTGACCATACCCGTAGTCGCCGGCATCATGCCTGTTACAAATGCAAAACAGATGGCCAGGATCATCAAACTCTCCCAGGCTTTCATACCCCGCAGGTATGTATCGCTGCTTGACCGTTTCGGCGATAAGCCGGTTGCGCTTAAACAGGCGGCCATCGCTTACGCTACCGATCAGGTCATGGATCTGCTGGCCAACGGAGTAGAGCATATACACATCTACACGATGAACAAGCCGGATGTGGCTGCAAAGATACAGGACAATCTCTCCGAGATCATAGCGTCCTGCAAGAAATGATGATGCAGGAAAAGGTGAAGAACAGGAAATCTAAGATGGCGGTCAGCTTGCGGGCTGACCGTTTTTTATGTTAAAATCAGACTGTGTTTCCAACAACAATCGAGAGGAAAAATGACATGAAGCTACGAAGAGCCTTGGCAGGATTTATGACCGTTGTTATGACAGTGGGACAGCTCTATGTCCCGGTAACGGCGAAAGAGGAAGAACGTGTAGAGATCACGGAACATATAGAGGAAAAATGGCCGGCAGAAGCTTCAAAGCTGTCTGAAGATGATCTCCTTATGGGGTATCTTATGAATGAGGAGTCCGAGCCGGAGAGGATAATGCCTTATTCTGATAATGAAGAAGATGAGGAATATGCGGGGGAAGAAGCGGCATATGCGGCTGTAAAAGCGGGAGCCGGTCTTAATCCGGCTAACAAATGCGTGTATGACGCTGTAGTGGATGCATATACCCAGATCGCTGCAGGCAACCGGGCAAACGTTATTGTGGATGTGGATTTATCTGAATCTGTTAAAACCGCTTATAACTCTGAAGAGCTGGGAATTCCTATATCTGCATATAATGAGGAAGAGAGACAATACTACGTTACCCAAGAGGCAGTTGATGCTGTCATGGAACATATAGCCTTGGATCATTCTTCGATATTCAATGCTTTATATTATGACTATCCTTACATAACCTATTGGCAGGATTCATCAGTCGGAATGGGATGGAGCTTTAACTTCAGCTGCAGCGGGTCTGTGGGAAGTGAAATCCTTTCGCTGATAAATTTTAAATGGACTGCTTCAGTCGGAGAAGCCTACAGACCTGACGGAGCGGTTGGTGATGAAGGATATTACTATACGGTGGATACCGCTAAAACAGCTGCTGCAGCCGCAGCTGCCGATAATGCTCAGGGTATTGTGACGGCAGCAAAAGCGAATTGCAACAGCGATGAAGAGATACTCAGGTATTATTGCGTGGAACTCTGCAAAATGACTGCATATAATTATGTCTCTCTTTCTGAAGCAGGAGGAGCTAATCATGACGGAGCTCATGGGGTGGTATATGCACTGGACAATGATCCGGCTACGAAGGTCGTATGTGACGGTTATGCCCGTACATATCAGATGCTTTGTGATATGACCGAGTTTTATTCGGAGGATGTAGCCGTATACAGAGTGACCGGTGATGCCAGAGGCCTTACGGGAGAAGGCGGCGCGCACGCCTGGAATATAGCTGTAATGGAAGACGGAAAAGGATATCATATAGATACGACCTGGAGCGATTATGAATATCAGGATGATGAAGCTCTGCAGGACATTTCCGAAAGCGAACTGGAAAAACTCCTGACAAGGTATTTCATGAAGCCGGTCACCATACCGGATGAAGCGGTCAATTCTTATTATGCGGAAATAGAAGCTCTCGATATATATATAAGTGAACATTCATATATTCCATTTGGAGAAGAAAGAGAAACTGTCATTTTTGATGCGGGGACGACTTCGATATATACGCTTCCCTTCTTTAATATGAGTTCGACTCCTTATGAATTAACCAACGTTCTTACCGCGGCAAATACAACGATAACCGTAGGAAATCTGACTTATGACGGTACGGTTCTAAACCCGGCTGTCACAGTAGAATATAACGAAGAGATACTTACTTCAGGGACTGATTATACGCTTAAGTATTATGATGCATCCGGTAATGAGGTGACAGGTAATATCATTGATGCCGGAAGTTATACCGTCACGGTAAATGGTAAAGGTGCTTATTCGGGATCGGCAGGAAAGGATTTTGTTATTGCAGCTAAAGCGATAACTCCGACTATAGAGGTAAGCGGAAGTTATAAATTCACCGGAAGCGCGGTGACTCCGACATTTACGGTTAAGGATAACGGAACGGTATTGACCAAAGATAAGGATTATACCGCTGCTCTTACTTCGAATATCAATGCGGGAACTGCAAAGATCACGGTGAAGAAGATAAACGGAGGAAACTATTCCTTTGTTGCTACGGAACAGACATTTGAGATAGCCAAAGCAGATGCTCCGGTCCTGGCAGATACGGAAGTATATGCATTATTCTCAGACGATTCAACGAGGACGACGATAAGCGGTATGCCTGCAAATGCCGGGAATATAACTTATACCAAAGGGTTGGCTGCAGCAACGGGAAGTGTCCTATTGTCAGATTGGAGCATTAACGGGGACGGACAGTTGAATGCTGTTTTCAGCAATGGAGCTGATGGGGATAGCATAAGCTTTCCGATCACTGTATCTTCGACAAATTATGCGGATGCCGAGATAAATATAATTGTGCATCTGGTGGATAAGGATATTGTGACAGTAACTGCAGCAGGAGGAAATGTTCAGAGCAAAACCTACGGCGACAGCGCATTTAACATCAACGCATCACAGCAGGGGGATGATGCCTCTAACGGAAACTTTACTTATGAGAGCAGCAATACGGCTGTGGCAACGATAGATGCCGGCGGAACAGTCAGTATAATCGGATGCGGAACGACTACCATCGATATCACTTATGAATCTGATACGCATAAGGGTATGGGCGCAGTAGAGTTAAAAGTCGAAAAGAAACAGCTGGATATCAGTTGGAGTAACACTTCTCTTGTATATAACGGGGCAGAACAGGGACCGACAGCCGTTATAAGCTCAGGTAAGTCAGGTGACGATGATGTTTCGCTTGCGGTAAGCGGGGCAGCAACAGTGCCGGGAAACTATGAAGCTACAGTGACGCTTACAGGAACAAAAAAAGATAATTATTATTTAGCTGCGGATAAAGAGACTTGTTCATATACGATAGCTAAAGCCGATATTTCTTCGGCTCTGATAAGTATAGGCGGAACGTATACTTATAACGGCGAAGAACAGACTATCAATGTGAGTTCGGTGGTACTTGACGGCAGGGATATTACGGCTTTCTGCGATATCAGCGGCAATAAACAGACTGATGCCGGAAGCTACACGCTTACGGTATCTGCGAAAAATGATTCGAATTACAAAGGAAGCGCCACGGCAGCATATACGATAAGTAAAAAGAATGTAGTACCGGAGCTGGAATATGAAAAGGATTTTGTTTATACGGGCCGGGAGATAAAACCTGAAGTAACGCTGCGCGCCGACGGAAGTGTGCTTGATAAGAAGGATGTTACGATCATTTACCGTTACAATATAGCGGCGGGCATGGCGGTGATAATCGTAAAAGCTGCGGCTGACGGCAATTACAGCTTTGATCAGATACAGGGGAACTTTACCATCGGAAAAGCAGTAATGGAAGATAAGAAGGCTTCAGGCAGCGCAAGGTTCGGCCTTAACGGAAACGTGGATCTGCATGCACTGATAGAAGAAGGCGGAGTGGCTGAGATAGACGGCATTTATGATGAAGACTCCGTTCTGAAAGACCGGCCGGTGATAAAGGATAAGAAACTGGAATACTCTTTCATAAATGATGAGAATATTGCAGGAAAAAGCGCATCGGCAAATGTGGCGGTACGTAATGCGGCAAACTATCAGGACTATCATATTATCGTTACACTTACGGTACTTTCCTGTGCACATGAAAAGACAGAGATAAGAAATGCGGCTGAAGCTAACTGTACCGAAGAAGGTTATACGGGCGATAAATACTGCAGTGAATGCGGCAAGCTCCTGGAAAAAGGCAGTGTGCTTCCCATTGATCCCGATAAGCATGATTATGACGAGGGAAGGGTTACCAAAGAGGCAAGTGTTTTTGAAGAAGGAGTGAGGACTTATCGCTGCCGGCGCTGCGGTCATGAAAGAAGCGAGGCAATAGAACGGATCGAAGTGAATGAGGAAATGGCTGAAGATATATCCGCAGTGATGGAAGATATGGATCCTGAAACGGATAATATAGAGGTTAAGAAGAAAGAGAATGAGGACGGAAGCAGTGAGACCGTCGTTACCGTCGGAGATGAGGAAGTAGTACGGACCGAAAAGGACATACATGGCGACATTGTTGAAGAAACAAAGATATGGATCACAGGCATAAAGAGCAGTTACAGCTACAGAGGAGAAGCAATAAAGCCCGAGATACATGTTTATGACGGACTGCAGAGACTGAACGAAGGAAGTGACTACAGCGTAAGCTATAAGAACAATAAGCAGAGCGGTAAAAATGCAAAGCTTATATTGAGTTTCAAGGGAAATTATAAATCTACCGAAAAGAAAGAGATCGGTTTTGAGATAACGCCCGCTGTACTCGGGACGGATGTGCTTGTTCAGGACGGAGCCGTTAATGTGGGAGGAAAGCCCTCACTTAACGTGACATTTTCAGCAAGCGGAAAGAAGGTGCCGCTCAAAGATCTGCTGATCGATTATGAGGGTGACACGGGCAGCGCAGGAACGATCAAAGTCACCATAAGGCCAAACAGCACAGACTACAGCGGTACAGCCACTGCTGTTATCACTGTTACGGAAGAGAAAACACTGATGCTTGAAAATGCAAAGGCTGTTACGGATCAGAAGAAATATACCTATACGGGTAAGCCGGTTTCGGCAAATGTTATGCTGGAACTGGAGGGTAAGGAGCTTAAAGCAGGTGTACATTATACTGTAGCGCATATCGCTAACAATGTGGAACCCGGTACGGCGACAATGATACTGGAAGCCATCAAAGGTAATCCCGGAGGTTATGTAGGAAGCAAAACAGTTACATATAAGATAGTAAAAGGACGTATACTTACTAAGGGCGATGGTTTCAGCTTCGAAATGAGCGATAAGCAGATATATGAAAAGGGCGGAGTAAAACCTGCGCTGAAAGTGAAGGACAATGATATACTTCTTAAGGAGGGCGTGGATTACAAGCTTACGATAAAAGGGAATAAAAAAGCAGGAAAGAGCGGAAGCGTAACGGTAAAGGGAAAAGGAAAATACAAAGGAAGCGTAACTCTGAACTTTACCGTGGAAAACAGTGATATATCCAAGCTCGGAATAGTGTCGGCAGATGCAATAATCAGAGCAAAGAACTCCGAACCCGGAGCGGTGATCATTGACACAAATAAGAAACAGCTGAAAGCCGGCACAGATTACAGAATAGTTCCGGATCGTTTTAGTCCCGTGGGCGGTAAATATATGAGTGTTATGGCAGAGGGTATCGGTAATTATACCGGTGAGGTAAGGATATGGTACAGAGAAATTGAGGAGTCAAGGGATATTGCCAAGATAGCAAATATCAAGCTTTCTGCCATGCCATATTCTCAGAACGGAGCGACCATAGATAAAAATACGCTTGAAGAACTTTTTGCGGGAAAGCTTGTATACGGAAATGACTTTATCGTTGGCGGATACATAAACAACACTAAGCCGGGAACCGCAAAGCTGGTAGTAAAAGGTATAGGAAAGTACGGCGGAGTAAAGCAGATAAGTTTTAAAGTCAAGGGAAAGAAAGGTGATGTTAAGGGCGCGTACAGAGACGGAGCCTGGAAGTAAGATGGACTGTATAAGGGAGGGGAGATAAGATGGAAAGACCTGTAGTGATCAAAGATCCAAAGTATCGCTTTGACAGCTTCAAAGACGGTAAAGTGCTTGGCGGAAAAATAAGAGGAAGGCTTCCGGCCATGGGCTGGAACAGCTGGAATGCATTCGGCAGCGGTAATACAGAGGCACTGACAAAAGAGATGGCTGATCAGCTATGTGAACTTGGGCTTAAGGAACTGGGGTATGAATATGTAGTGCTTGATGATGGCTGTTACAGAAGCGAAAGGGAAGACGGAAAACTATGTAACGAGGAGGTGAAGTTTCCTTCGGGCTTTCGTGCGCTTTCCGAATATATCCATTCCAAAGGGCTTAAGTTCGGTATGTACAATGATATAGGTACAAATCTCTGCGCCGGAGCTGCGGTGGGTACCTGCGGTCATGAGAAGGAGGATGCGAAAACCTATCTGGAATGGGGGATAGATTTCATAAAGGTGGATAACTGCTATTATCTTTGGGATAATGCAACTTTTTCGGATAAAGAGAATGCAAGGTATACTTATGCCCCATATATAAAGGAAGTACAGATAAGCGGTATTGTAAACAGCATAATGAAAGCTGAGGAGGGTGAACTCTTCGGCGGGAATATCAGGCTGGAAAACGGCGCTGCAATAAACATAGGGACCTTTGACGGAACGGGACCCGAGCACAGCCCTGTGGGTGAGATGAGCGGAGAACTCAGATTCAGCATAAATGCCGATGCTGACGGAGAAGCAGAGATAAAGCTCTCATATGAAAGCGGAAAAGAAGAAGGAAAAGGTGAGTGGCTGCAGCTGAATGTTGAGGAGGAGAATTTCTATGATGATCTGCTTCCTGAGACAGAGGGCTTTGAATGGTCACAGCCGATAAAGATAAAGCTTAAAAAAGGCGAAAACCTAATCCGTATCATGAACCACCGAAGGCAGGAGAATACGCTCTGTTCCTATGCGGCTCTGAAAGAGGCCTTTTATGAAGCTGATCCGGATAATGAGATAGTGCTGTCCATCTGCGAATGGGGAAAGACCCAGCCGCAGAACTGGGGATATAAAGTGGGTGACTGCTGGAGAATACTGAATGATATAACCTTCCAGGTGGGAGCAGACGGAAATCCGGGTCAGGGCGCATGGAGCGGTGATTATACCTGTTCTGTCACATCACAGTACAATAAGGCCGTGATCATGGATGAGTATGCCGGACCGGATAAGGGCTGGAACGATCCGGATATGCTGATGGTGGGGATGGACGGACTGGACCCTGATATGAACAGAACCCATTTTGCGATGTGGTGTATGATGAACGCACCGCTTATGCTTGGACTGGATCTGAGACGTGTAAAGAAGGGAGATGAACTACATAGCATCATCGCCAATAAGGAGCTGATCGCTCTGAATCAGGACAGGCTGGGCGTTCAGGCCAAGAGAGTATACTGTTCTCTTTCGGATAAGCCGGATAAAGAATATGTAAGAGATAATAACAGGATCGATATACTCGCCAAGCCGCTTGCGGACGGCAGCGTCGCAGTCTCCTGCATCAACCTGAGTGAAGAAGTATGGGAGAAGGCTGAGATATCAATGGAAACCATAGCCGCATTTTTTATGGGCAGGCTGGATCCGGCAAAGTTTCACAGAGCACCGGAGATATGGATAAAAGATCTGTGGACAGGAAAGGTGCACGGACTGGCTTCGGAGGTGCTGACATTTGAAAATATACCGGCTCACGGAAACATTACGATAAAGGTAACGCCGGCATAGTAAGATGTCATATATAAGCAAAGCAGAGTTTATCAGAAAAATCGGCAAAGTGGCGGGGTTATCCGATATGGATAACGCGCCGGAAGCCGCGCTTAACTGCGGATGGATAGAAGCACAGGATATAAGGGATGCGGATGCTGATATCAGCAGATATGAGGCAGCAAGGATCACACATCTGTTCCTTCTTAAAGAAAAGCTTAAGAAGGATATTCCTGACATCAGCAAAGCCCGGATACTCCGGGATCTTTATGACTGCAGAGTATGCGTAAACCATGTGGCGCAGGTATTCTTAAGAGGGCTGATAGGACCAAGGGAAATACCGGGAGTGACTAAGGGCAGTTTCCTTATATTTGACGGAAGAGACAGACTGAAAGAAGAGGAAGCAGGGTACCTGTTAGAAAAATTGAGAGAATTGTGTGGTGAAACACATAATGAAGTACCATAGGTTTACATAACCACTATATGTGGTATTAGACAGTGGGCTGTATATCTGATAAAATACATAAGCGCAGGGGTGACCCTGTGCTTTGTGTTGTATAAATATTTGACATAAGATTAAGACTAAATGGGTTTTCGGAGGAAGAAATGAAAAAGCTGTACAAGGGCAGAAGGCCGTTATCTCTGGTGCTGGCTCTGATAACAATGATCACAGGTTTATGGATGAATCCGGCAACGATAAAGGCCGGAGAGAGCGAGTATACCATATATGTAAATATCACTAAGAATGTGGTGACTGCATATAAAGACGGAGTGCCGGTCAGAGCCATGATATGTTCTTCCGGTGCAGCTACTCATGAGAGCGGAACTTTTAAGATACCCAATAAGTACAGATGGCATATGTTAAATGGTGGGGTCTGCGGACAGTATTGCAGCCGTATTTCTTCACATATCCTTTTCCATTCCGTACCGCTGTACGGCTGGCAGAATCCCGGATCACTGAAACCCAGTTATTATGATAAACTCGGGACCAAAGCTTCTGCAGGCTGTATCAGGCTTAATGTTTCGGATGCCAAATGGATATATGAAAACTGCCCTGTGGGAACACAGGTTACTTTCTATAAGGATGCTGAAGATCCGGGACCTCTCGGACAGCCCTTCTTCTCAAAGATAGGTTCTTTCCCTAAGCCTTTATGTAATTGGGATCCCACGGATCCGGCAGAGGACAGCCCGTGGAACGTATACGCCGGAGCTGCTTTTGATGCTGAGTTTTATCTTGAGAACAATCCTGACCTTAAGGAAATGGGCTATTACTGGACCGAGGACAGCCTGCGTCATCACTGGTTTACAAACGGTATTAAAGAGGGAAGGCAGGCATCCGCGGAGTTTTCCTTCGAAGAGTTTAAAAAACAGCGTCCCGATCTGTATGCCAAATACGGAGACGATAACTATTACGCATATGTTGAAGCTTTTAATACAGGGAAAGTCTCAGCGCTTACGGACAGCATGGGACGGAGAAAAAAATAAGGAGTTTACGTTTCAGAGAATATGGATATAAGAAAAAAGCTGGAAGAAGGCTTCGTGTTTTTTGACGGAGGGTTCGGAACTCTGTTGCAGGCAGCGGGGCTTAAGCCCGGGGAACTGCCCGAGAGATGGAATATCGATAAGGCCGAAGTGATTTCAAAGCTTCATTATGATTATCTCCTTGCGGGAGCAAACATACTGAAGACCAATACCTTCGGAGCCAACAGCTTTAAATATCCCGATGACGATACTGAATACGGATTGAAGAATATAGTCACCGCCGGTATAGCCTGTGCGAGGAGAGCAGTAGAGATGCTTGAGCATAAGGAGAATACCGGAGATGACTTTTCTTCTGCTTCTGAAGATCATTATGTTGCGCTTGATATAGGCTCCCTCGGCAAATTGTTAAAGCCCCTCGGAGATCTTGAATTCGAAAGCGCCTATGAAATATTCAAACAGATAGTGGATGCCGGAAAAGATGCGGATCTGATACTCATAGAGACCATGAATGATATCTATGAGGCGAAGGCGGCAATACTGGCGGCCAAGACTTCGGGACTGCCTGTATTCCTTACTACTGCATACGATGAAAGCGGCAAGCTCTTAACGGGCGCAGATCCCAGGACCGTAGTAGCGATAGCCGAAGGCCTCGGCGTTGATGCGGTGGGCGTTAACTGCAGCTTGGGTCCCGAAGAAATGATGGGTATAGTTGATGAACTATGCATATATGCCAGTGTTCCGGTCATTGTGAATCCCAATGCAGGCCTGCCGAGAAGCGAGAACGGCAAAACGGTATTTGATGTTACGCCTGAAGATTTTAAGGGATCCATGATCAGGATAGCCGGTAAGGGAGCAAGAGTGCTCGGAGGCTGTTGCGGAACCACGCCTGCCCATATCAAAGAGATGACGGCAGCGGTCCGTAAGCTCACACCGCTTCCTTTATGTGAAAAGGAACAAACACTTATCAGTTCTTACACGCATTCGGTGGAATTCGGAAAGAAGCCTGTACTGATAGGCGAACGCATCAACCCTACAGGTAAGAAAAAGTTCAAAGAAGCGCTGAGGGCTGCAGATATGGATTACATACTGCAGCAGGGGCTGAATCAGCAGGACCAGGGGGCTGATGTACTTGATGTTAACGTGGGCCTGCCCGAGATCGATGAACCTCAGATGATGGAAGATGTGGTGCGCGGACTGCAGGCGATCTGTGACCTTCCGCTGCAGATAGATACCACGGATCCCGTGGCAATGGAACGTGCCCTCAGGCTATATAACGGAAAGGCTATGATCAATTCCGTTAACGGCAAAGAGGAAGTGATGAAGCAGGTGTTTCCTCTGGCAAAGAAATACGGAGGACTTGTTGTTGCACTTACCATAGATGAAGACGGCATACCGAATACTGCGGAAGGCAGGATAAGAATAGCAGAGAATATATACAGGAAAGCCGCCGAATACGGAATAAAGAAGAAGGATATTATAATAGACCCTCTGGCAATGAGTATCAGCGCCGAGGCGGATTCGGCAAAGGTGACACTGAAAGCTATAGAAAGGATCAGGGACGAGCTTCACGGATTAAGCTCTCTCGGTGTATCCAATATTTCCTTCGGTCTGCCGGAGAGGGAGCTGGTTAACTCCACCTTCTTTACGATGGCGATGAACAACGGCCTCAGCGCAGCGATCATGAATCCTGCGTCTGTAGAGATGATGAAAGCATATTATGCTTTCTGTGCGCTTAAGAATCTGGACGAAAACTGTACGGATTATATTGAATTTGCCGGAAGATATCAGGCACTTGTACCGGACAAAAAGGAAGGCGGCGCAGAGAAGAAGGCACCCGCAACCGCCATAGAGTATGACGGTGACGAGAAATACAGGGAACTGGTGACTGCTATAGTAAAGGGTATGAAAGACAGGGCCGGAAACATTACCGCAGAACTGTTGTCCGCGGATATTCCGGCTATGGAGATAATCAATAACGGCCTTATCACTGCGCTTGATATAGTGGGGAAAGGTTTTGAAAAGAAGACGGTCTTTTTACCGCAGCTGCTGATGAGCGCGGAAGCTGCGGGCGGCGCTTTTGACGTGATAAGGGAGAACATGCGTAAGAGCGGTAAGAAGCAGGAGATAAAAGGCCGGATGATACTGGCAACCGTGAAGGGTGACATTCACGACATAGGTAAGAATATAGTTAAGGTTTTACTTGAAAACTATGGTTTTGACGTGATAGATCTCGGAAAGGATGTGGATCCCGAACTGATACTTGAGACTGCTAAAAAGGAAAATATAAAGCTGGTGGGCTTAAGCGCGCTGATGACGACAACGGTTCCCGCGATGGAAGAAACCATAAAACTGCTGAATAAGGAGATCCCCGATTGCAAGACTGTGGTGGGAGGAGCCGTGATGACTCCCGAATACGCGAAGATGATTAATGCGGATAAATACTGCAAAGATGCGCTGGAAACCGTAAGATATGCGGAGGAAGTGTTTGGCGCGTAAAAGTGAGGCCGGTCGTATACTGCCGGTAACTTGACGATACTGCCGCGTATATTTATAATAAACAGGTATTTTTAAGGACAAACTTATAGAAAGAAGGATATAAAAATGGCTATTCAGTACAATCACCGCGAGGTGGAAGAAAAGTGGAGAAAACGCTGGGAAGAGAAGCCGGTCAATGTAGATGACGGCAAAAAGCCCAAGTATTACTGCCTTGATATGTTTCCCTATCCTTCGGGATCGGGCCTGCATGTGGGACACTGGAGAGGATATGTGATCTCGGATGTCTGGAGCAGATATAAAATGCTGAACGGCTATTATCTGATACATCCCATGGGCTGGGATGCTTTCGGTCTGCCTGCAGAAAACTATGCGATAAAGAACGGAGTACATCCTGCGGTTTCTACAGCGCAGAACGTGGCAAACATCAAGAAGCAGATCAACCAGATCGCTGCTGTATATGACTGGGACAGGGAAGTAAATACCACGGATCCGGCTTTTTACAAATGGACACAGTGGATCTTCGTGCAGATGTTCAAGAAAGGCCTTGCATATGAAAAGGAGATGCCTATTAACTGGTGTCCTTCCTGTAAGACAGGTCTTGCAAATGAGGAAGTGGTGGACGGAAAGTGTGAGAGATGCCACACCGAAGTCACTAAGAAGAACTTAAAGCAGTGGATGCTGAAGATAACGGCATATGCGGACAGACTGCTTGATGATCTTGACCAGCTTGATTGGCCGGAAAAGGTCAAGAAGATGCAGACCGAGTGGATAGGACGTTCCTACGGCGCAGAAGTTGATTTTGCCATCGAAGGAAGGGACGAGAAACTCACCGTATATACTACCAGACCGGATACCCTTTACGGAGCAACCTTTATGGTGCTTGCTCCCGAGCATGCGTTGGCGAAGAGCCTGGCAACGGATGAGACCAGGGCGGCTGTTGAAGAGTATATCTATAAAGCGTCAACCAGATCAAACGTGGACAGACTGCAGGATAAGGAGAAGACCGGCGTCTTCACAGGAAGCTATGCAATCAATCCTTTAAATAAAGAAAAGGTACCTATCTGGCTTTCGGATTATGTACTTGCGGATTACGGTACCGGCGCCATCATGTGCGTTCCTGCCCATGATGACAGAGACTTTGCTTTCGCAAAGAAATTCGACCTGCCCATCATACAGGTTATCGCCAAAGACGGTGAAGAAATAAAGGATATGCAGGAAGCATATACTTTAGCCCAGGGTACGATGATCAACAGCGGCGAGTGGAACGGCATGGAAAGCTCCGTGCTCAAGAAGGAAGCTCCTGCAATGATAGAGAAGATGGGTTACGGACGCAAGACCACCAATTATAAATTAAGAGACTGGGTATTCTCACGCCAGAGATACTGGGGTGAGCCCATACCTATCGTGCATTGTCCGGATTGCGGCTGTGTGCCTGTGCCGGAAGATCAGCTCCCGCTCCTGCTTCCCGAAGTGGAGAAGTATGAGCCTACCGGAACAGGTGAGTCTCCTCTGGCTGCTATCGACAGCTGGATGAACACAACCTGTCCCAAGTGCGGCAAGCCTGCAAGAAGAGAGGCAAATACCATGCCTCAATGGGCAGGTTCATCCTGGTACTTCCTTCGTTATGTGGACAGCAAGAATGATAAGATGCTGGTAGACAGGGAAAAAGCAGACAAGTATCTGCCTGTAGATATGTATGTGGGCGGTGTAGAGCATGCAGTGCTGCATCTGCTGTATTCACGCTTCTATACCAAGTTCCTGAAGGATATAGGAGTGCTTGATTTTGACGAGCCTTTTAAGAGACTCTTCAATCAGGGTATGATACTGAAAAAGGCTGCCGACACAGAGAAGTGGGGAGACAAGCCCGTAAAGATGAGTAAATCCCAGGGCAATGTGGTATCTCCTGACGAACTGGTGATGGATTACGGCTGCGATTCACTCCGTATGTATGAGCTGTTTGTAGGTCCTCCCGAGCTGGACAGTGAGTGGGATTCCAGAGGTATCGACGGAGTTTACCGTTTCCTCATGAGATTCTACACGATGGCTATGGAGAATAAGGACAGGAATGCAGCTGAGACAGAGGAACTCGTACGTCTCAGGAATAAGCTTACTCATGACGTGACCACGAGACTTGAGAATTTCAGCCTCAATACTGTTATCTCCGCATTCATGGAATACAACAATAAGTTTGTGGATCTTACAAAGACCGGCGGAGTGGACAAAGCAACCATAGAGACAGCTATAATACTCCTGGCTCCCTTCGCGCCTCATATGGCAGAAGAACTCTGGGAACAGTACGGACACAGTGACAGCGTATTCAGTCAGACCTGGCCCGTTGCTGATAAGTCCAAGATGAAAGAAAATGAGGTTGAGATCGCAGTACAGCTTAGCGGAAAAGTAAAGTGCACGATCAAGATAGCCAAGGATGCGGATAAGGACAGTGTGCTTGCAATGGCTAAGGAAGCGCTCGGAAACAGACTTCCGGCAAACATCATCAAAGAAATATATGTACCCGGAAGGATAGTCAACATCGTAGGAAAATAAGTGAGCCGGGATAAAAAGGGGGTTTAAAGATGGCTTATATCGATATAATCAAAGATAAGGCAAGAGCGGACAAAAAGACCATAGTTCTTCCGGAGACCACGGATAAAAGAACGCTGATCGCAGCTGCGCATGTTATCGAAGAAAGACTTGCCAATATAATCATGGTTGGCAAGGAGGAAAAGATCAGGGACGGCGCAGGCTGGCTGGAGCTGGATCTTGATAAGGTGACGATCATCGATCCCGAAAATACCGATAAGCTGGACTATTACACAAATATCCTTTATGAATGCAGAAAGCATAAGGGTATGACCGAGGAAAAAGCGAGAGAGATACTTCTTTCCGATTATCTTACTTTCGGTGTGGTAATGGTTAAGGCAGGAGATGCAGATGGCATGGTGGCAGGTTGCTGTCACGCGACTGCAGATGTGCTCAGACCGTCCTTGCAGATATTAAAGACGGCTCCGGGAACCAAGCTGGTAAGCGGTTTCTTTATCATGGAAGTACCGGATTGCGAATACGGCGAGAACGGCCTGTTTGTCTTCTCGGACTGCGGGCTCAATCAGGACCCGACTGCAGAGGAACTGGCAGAGATAGCAGCTTCTTCAGCCGAAAGCTTTAAGAAACTTATAGGCGCAAATCCCGTGATAGCAATGCTTTCACATTCTACAAAGGGAAGCGCGCATCACCCCCTGGTGGATAAAGTCATTGAGGCTGAACGTATAGCGATGGAGAGATATCCTGAGCTGATACTGGACGGCGAGCTGCAGACCGATGCAGCAATAGTGCCCAAGGTGGCAAAGAGCAAGGCGCCGGGATCTCCGGTTGCAGGCAAGGCTAATGTTTTGATATTCCCCAATCTCGATTGCGGGAATATATCATATAAGCTCGTGGAGAGACTGGGCAAGGCCTGCGCTTACGGCCCCATGCTCCAGGGCATAGCAAGACCCGTAAACGATCTGTCGAGAGGCTGCTCGTGGGAAGATATAGTTGGCGTGGTCGCACTGACCGCAGTACAGGCACAGGAATGAGGGGAGTAATGAAGAGAAAAAGTTTTTGCAAGGTAAAAAGAGCGGTTTTCGGTATGATGACCGCTTTATTGCTGTTACCGGGCATGAAAGTATATGCCGAGGGCGAGCATGACGGCAGGCTCACAGACAGGACCGAGCATACCGACAAGGAATTTGATGAGTGGGAATATTCCCGCGTGGACAAGGCAGAATTCGACAAGATAGTCGAGAACATTGATGAGGTGATCGCGGATACGGCTAACGCCGACCAGGTACTTGATATCATCGTGGGCATGGAGGATTGCCTGAATGAAATGCGCAGGAACTATGGTGTGGCGCATATCCATTCGGATCTTGTTGCCGATGACAAGTATTGGGATGATGAAGTGCAGTATTACAGTGATCTGTTGACGGATGTTGGCGATGCAATACAGATCAATTACAGGAAGATCGCCGAATCCCCGAATTTCCAGGTCTTAAAGGACAGGGTTACTGATGAAGAGTGGGAAGATATACTCGAATATGAAGAGATGACCCAGGAGCAGAAGGATCTGTCTTCCAAAGAAACGGAACTTTCACTGAAATATGACGTACTGGCCGTAAAGGAGTATAAGACAACTGTCGGCGGAAAGCAGTATACCTCCGATGAACTGCAGAAGGAATATGCCGACGGGAATATTGAACTGAACGATTACATGAGCGCCGATGCAGAGATACTGAAGAAGAAGAATGAAGAATTCGGTGAACTGTATCTGGAGCTGGTGGATGTAAGAAATAAGCTGGCAAAGAGCTACGGTTATGACAATTATGCCGATTATGCCTATGCCGAGATCTATGAGAGGGATTATACTCCGGAAGAACTTGAGGATTACAGGGAAGGCGTAAAGAAATACCTGGTTCCTTTCAAAGATGATATGACAATGCTGATCTATGGTGAGCATTATGAAGAAGTAAGCAATCTTTATAATGAGCAGCGCAGCGAACAGGAATGCCTGGATACTCTTAGGGAATACCTTCCTAAGATATCATCTGATATGCTTGTCTCCCTGGATTTCATGGAGAGCCGTAAAGCATATGATCTGAGTGTTGATTCAAAGAAAGCGCCCGGCGGATATACGACTTCAATAGCAGGATACAATGCGCCTTATATGTACAACTGCGCAAGCGGAAGCATTTCGGATATGGAAACACTCATACATGAATTCGGTCATTATAACCAGATGTATTATATGAGTGAGGACAGCTGGTATTACGGGGATACGGATATCGACCTGGCTGAGATACATTCCCAGGGACTGGAAATGCTCTTTATGGATTTCGCCGAGGATATCTACGGAGACCAGGCCGAGATCATGAAGCTGAACACCATCTTCCAGCTGGCCTATGCTGCAATAGAAGGCGTGAAGGAAGATGAATTCCAGTATAAGGTATATACCAATGCCGATGGCCTTACCCTGGATGATGTAAATAAATACTATTATGACGTGGCTTCCGAATATGGCGGAAATTATGCCTATATGTATTCAAACAGCCTCTACTACGCGATGAGCGGGTATATCGATAAGGGCGTTGATTATGACTGGATCAGCGTCCATCATACTTTCCAGTCGCCGATGTATTATATCAGCTATTCGACTTCCGTAGCGGCAGTATTTGAACTGTTTGACGTGATACTTGAGGACAGGGATGAGGGCATCGATACCTATCTTGCTTTTGTTGATAAGGAGTTCCAGGATAGTTTCCAGGATACCATTGAGGAGATAGGGCTTAACAATCCGATCAAGGAACCCAGATTCGATCTTTACGCCGATGATCTTTCCTATTTCGTCGGACTTACCGATGAAAGAACGGTTTATAAGGATTATCCCGAGCATGCCAATACGACCTATTGGGGAGAGGCCAGACCCAAAAAGGAAAGCGTAAGCGAAGAGGATGAAGAAGAGGGAAAAGAAGAAAAAGAAAAGGATGAAGACGAAAAGGAAGCCAGAGGAAGGGAAGCAAAACCCGGGGCGGAAAAGAGCGGAGTAAGTACTGTCGTTAAGATCTTTGCGGTAATTGCAGGTATATTACTGATAGGAATGATCATTGCTATCGTACTGCTTGTAAAGTCGTCCAATAAGAGAAAGAAAGAGGCCGCAGCACAGCAGGCACAGGCACAGATGAATGTCGGAATGCAGCAGATGCCGCAGTATCAGGCACCGCAATATCAGGCTCCACAGTATCAGGCTCCGCAGTACCAGACGCCGCAGTACCAGGCACCGGTACAGGGGGAACAAAGTCCTTATCAGTCGGCGCAGCCGGTAACTCCGACAGCGATGCCAGCAGGAGGAGAAGCCTACGGGCAGCCGGTACAGCAGCCTGTACAGCAGCCTGTACAGCAGCCTGTACAGCAACCGGTGCAACAACCGGTACAGCAACCGGTACAGCAACCGGTACAGCAACCGGTGCAGCAGCCTCAGGCTGATATGCCTTCATGGTATACACCGCCCGGAAGTGACAACAGCGGAAATAACGGAGTATAAAACTAAAAAAAGTTCTTGACAAACAGGCGGGCGAGTGAGTATAATAGCTTTTGCGTGTGAATGAAACAATAATACGGATGGGAGGTGTTAGAAATGTCCATTTGTCCTAAGAATAAATCTTCCAGAGGAAGAAGAGATAAAAGAAGAGCGAACTGGAAAATGACCGCTCCGACATTGGTAAAGTGCAGCAAGTGCGGTGAGCTGATGATGCCGCATCGTGTATGCAAGGCTTGCGGCGCATACAATATGAAGACAGTTATCGAGACTGCATAAGAAGAACGGCTTATCTTTTGATTTCAAGCTCCGAGACTGATGCTCGGAGCTTTTTTGTGTGTTGTTTTGCTTGATTTTTAGAGTGAGATTTAGTAAAATATACGTCGTGTGTGCAAACGCGAGAGTTTGAAATAAGGGAGATGTCGTATGGGTAAAATGGTCAGCGTGGCAGTGGATGCCATGGGCGGTGACAATGCTCCGCTTGAGATAGTAAAAGGAGTCGTTGATGCACTGAATGAAGCTGATGATATAACGGTCAGCCTGGTAGGCAGGGAAGAGGATATAAAAGAGGCTCTTAAGGGGCTGAATTATGATGAGAGCCGTTTAAAGATCGTTAATGCAACGGAAGTAATAGAGATGGCTGAACCTCCTGTTATGGCGATCAGAAGGAAGAAGGATTCTTCAATCGTAAAAGCACTTCATATGGTTAGGGACGGAGAATGCGATGCCTTTATTTCGGCCGGATCCAGCGGCGCGATCCTTGTCGGAGGACAGCTGATAGTAGGACGTATTCCCGGAGTGGAAAGGGCTCCTCTTGCCCCGATCATACCTAACGAAAAAGGCTGTTCACTGCTTATAGACTGCGGAGCCAATGTGGATGCCAGACCTGATATGCTGCTTCAGTTTGCGCAGATGGGAAGCATATACATGGAAGGCGCCCTGAACATTAAGAATCCCAGGGTTGCCATAGTCAATATCGGCGCCGAGGAAGAAAAGGGAAATGCGCTTGTCAAAGAGACTATCCCCCTGTTAAAAGAATGTAAAGACATTAACTATATTGGCTGCATAGAAGCAAGAGAGATACCCTTCGGTGCGGCGGATGTCATCGTATGTGAAGCTTTCGTCGGAAACGTTATTTTAAAGCTTTATGAAGGAACAGGAAAGTGGATATTGAAGACGATAAAGAGCGCGTTGATGTCGACTTTCCGAAGCAAGCTCGGAGCATTGCTTATCAAGCCGGTTCTTAAATCAAAACTCAAGACTTTTGATGTCAAGAGATACGGGGGAGCGCCTCTTCTCGGACTTAACGGTCTTGTGGTTAAGACTCACGGATCGGCAGAGGCTGTAGAAGTAAAGAATTCGGTTCTGCAATGCAGAACATTTAAGGAACAGAACATAAATGAGAGGATCAAGGAGAATCTGAAGACCGGAGGCAGCGATGGCGTATGATGTATTAAAAAACTCGATCCGTATAGTCTTGCAGGTATATGATAAGGAAATACAGCCCGAAGCTGTATTTGAGACTACGCTTGGGGCTGATTCTATAGATATGGCACAGATATTCAAGCTGGTGGAAGATGAGCTGGATATCAGTCTGAGCAATATTGATCTGGAAAGTATCGTGACGGTTGAAGATGCGCATCAGGCCATCCTCAGGGCATTGAATGATGAACAGTGAATCAGCTGCCAGGATAAAAAAGATCGAAGAGCTGGCGGGCTACGAATTCTCGGATAAGAATCTGCCGCTTACGGCCCTGACTCATTCCTCGTATGCAAATGAGAGAAAGATCAATCTTACAGGCTGTAATGAACGGCTGGAATTCCTCGGGGATGCGGTACTTGAAATGATATCAAGCGCTTTAATCTACAGAAAGTATCCTGATATGCCTGAAGGAAGGATGAGCAGATTGAGGGCTGCGCTGGTATGCGAAGGCGCGCTGGCTGAGGCAGCTTCAAAGATAGACCTTAAAGACGAGATACTTTTGGGCAAGGGTGAAAGACTTACGGGAGGGGCCATGAAGCCTTCCGTGATCTCCGATGCCTTCGAAGCTCTGATAGGTGCAATCTATCTTGATGGAGGATATGAACCGGCTGCGGCTTTTGTAGAAAGGTTTGTCCTGGATGATACGGATAAGTTTATTAACGAAAACGATCCCAAGTCGGCATTGCAGGAATATCTGCAGACAGGCGGAGCGGTAAGTATAGAATATTCGGTGACCGGCATCAGCGGCCCTGACCATGACAAAGTGTTTGAAGTGGAAGTAAAGCTTAACGGAAAAGTGCTGGGAAAGGGCAGCGGTCATAAAAAGAAAGATGCCGAAAAAGCTGCTGCAGCGGCAGCTTTAAAGAATCTTAAAAAGTAAACGGAACAGGAAACGGAATATGTATTTAAAGAGTATAGAGGTACAGGGTTTTAAATCCTTTGCCAACAGGATTAAATTTGAGTTTCATAACGGGATAACCTGTATAGTAGGACCTAACGGAAGCGGTAAGTCTAATGTTGCGGATGCAGTAAGGTGGGTGCTCGGCGAACAGCGTGTAAAGCAGCTTAGAGGCGCTGCTATGCAGGATGTCATCTTCTCGGGAACAGAGATGCGTAAGCCGCTTGGTTACGCTTATGTTGCCATCACACTTGATAATTCGGATCACCAGTTAAATGTGGATTATGATGAAGTTACGGTTGCCAGAAAGATATACCGTTCCGGCGACAGCGAATACCTGATGAACGGCAGCGTATGCCGTCTTAAAGACGTGAATGAGCTCTTCTATGATACGGGTATAGGAAAAGAGGGATACTCGATCATAGGACAGGGGCAGATAGACCGCATACTTTCCGGCAAGCCGGAGGAGAGGCGTGAACTCTTTGATGAGGCTGCGGGCATAGTAAAATATAAAAAGCGCAAGGCGGCTTCCGTTAAGAAGCTTGAGGATGAGAGACAGAACCTGCTGCGTGTCAACGATATCCTTGCAGAGCTTGAAAAACAGGTGGGACCTCTGGAGAAGCAGGCTGAGAAGGCCAGGGAATACCTTAAGAAAAAGGAAGAACTTAAGAAACTTGATATCAATTATTTCCTTTTGGAAAATGAGCGTAAGCTGGGTGAAAAAGATTCGCTTGAAGAGAAGCTAAAGCTAGCCAATGAGGAACTTGAAAAACATAAGGCCGAATATGATGAGATAAAAAAAGAATATGAGGCCATGGAAACCGAAGCAGCGGCTCTTGATGCACAGATAGAAGAAGCCAGGAACTCTCTGAGTAATACCGGAGCTATCCGTACCAAGCTGGAAGGCGAGATAAATCTGAGAAAGGAACAGATACGTTCTGCATCCGACAGTAATGAGCATTTCAGGTCAAGGCTTGAAACGCTGGCAAAAGATATAGAAGAAAAGCAGGCTGAAAAAGACAATATGGCCGCAGGCAAGGCTGATGTTGACAGTGTTCTGAAAGAGGCAGAGGAAAAGAGGGATGCGGCTAAGGAAGTCCTCGGTTCGATCCAGAGCAGGATCGATGCCGTTAATTCAGCCATAGAGGAAGATAAGAATGCCATAATCAATCTGCTCAATGAGCGGGCTAATGTCAAATCTTCCAAGGAACGTTATGATACCATGCTGGAGCAGACTCAGGTCAGGAGATCCGAGCTTAATTCACGTTTCCTTCAGGCAAAGAGTAATGAGGAAGAGCAGCTTTCGATCATAGAACAGCTGAAGAAAGAGTTCGATGAAGTACAGAAGAAGATAGAAGAACTCAATTTCGAGCAGAAGAAAAAAGAAGAACGTGCCGGAGAGATACATGATGAACTGGCAGAGCACGATAAGAAGCTGCAGGAAGTACAGCTGAAGCACCAGCAGGAGAAGACCAAGCTGGAAGCCATAAGCAACCTGACGGAGAGGTATGACGGATACAATCATCCCATACGCCGCGTCATGGAGAAGAAGAGCGAAATAAAGAGCATCATAGGTGTTGTAGCGGATATCATAAAAGTCGACAGGAAATATGAGACGGCCATAGAGACAGCCCTGGGCGGAAATATCCAGAACATTGTGACAGAGGATGAAGATACCGCCAAGAAGATGATAGAGCTGTTAAAGAACGAGAAAGCAGGGCGCGCAACTTTTCTTCCGCTCACATCCATAACCAATCCCCAGGAGTTCAAGACGCCGGAAGTGCTTGATGAAAAAGGCGTTGTGGGCATGGCTGACGAGATCGTCAATACAGAGGAAAAGTATCGTAACGTAGCAAAGGCCATGCTGGGCAGGATAGTCGTGATAGATAACATAGACAATGCCCTGAAGATAGCGAGAAAATATAACTACGGTGTACGTATGGTCACCGTTGAGGGTGAACTGCTGGTACCGGGCGGAGCAATAAGCGGCGGCGCATACAAGAACAATTCCAATCTGCTGGGACGCAGAAGGGAAATGGAAGAACTTGAAAAAAGCGTAAAGGAGTCCCTGAAAGAAATAGATAAGGAACTGAATGCGCTGGAAGCTGCCAAGAAGGAAAGAAGCGCGCTCAGAGTACAGATAGAAGATGTAAAGTATGAGATACAGCAACAGTTCATCAAGCTGAATACCGCTACACTGAATCTGCAGAAGGCTCAGGAAAAGATAGATGAGACCAGCAGAGGAGTGGACGATCTCAATGAAGAACAGAGCCGTATCGATGAGCAGGTCAAGGAAATAAAAGAGAATCAGGATCAGCTTAATGAACTCCTGGCAGGCTCGGAAGAGAACAGGAAGAAGCTGGAAGAACGGATAGATCTTGCCCAGAAACAGCTTGAAGAGATGCGGGACGAGGAGACCGAGCAGGCTCTTAAGGTCACGGAATGCGAAGTGGAGCTGGAGAAGATCATGCAGAAGCATGAGTTTGAACAGCAGAATGCGGACCGTATAGAGAATGAACTGGAGAAGCTCCTTAAAGAAAAGGAAGATGCAGAGAATACGATAAAGGAAAATGAGGAGCGGATCAAAGACAGAGAGAATGACATAAGCGAGATAGAAAAGACCATTGAAGCGTCCTATTCCAGTGAAGAAGATTCACAGAAAGATCTGAATGAGAAGATCAACCGTAAGGAAGAACTGACTGCTAAACAGAAGCAGTTCTTCTCAAGACGTGAAGAAGTGTCCGAGCATATGAACGGGCTTGATAAGGAGACTTACAGGCTGAATTCCCAGCTGGAAAAGACCGTTCAGGAAATAGACTCCCTCATAGGATATATGTGGAATGAATATGAGGTGAGCATTAATGATGCCAAAGAACTCAGGGACGAGGAATATAAGGATGTGGTGTTCTTAAAGAGAAGCATTGCGGAAATAAGGGACGGCATCAAACGACTTGGCGATGTGAACGTTAATGCAATAGAAGACTACAAAGCTGTTTCCGAAAGATACGAATTCTTAAAAGGACAGCATGATGATCTGGTGGAAGCAGAAAAAGAACTGACAGGCATCATAGAAGAACTGGATAATGCGATGCGCAAACAGTTCACCGAGAAGTTTGCCGAGATAGGCAGGGAATTTGACCGCGTATTCAAAGAAATGTTCGGCGGCGGAAAAGGCGAGCTGAAGCTGATGGAGGATGAGGATATCCTTGAAGCCGGAATACAGATCATAGCGCAGCCCCCCGGAAAGAAGCTTCAGAACATGATGCAGCTATCCGGTGGTGAAAAAGCGCTTGCGGCAATTGCGCTGCTGTTTGCGATACAGAATCTGAAGCCCTCACCCTTCTGTCTGCTGGATGAGATAGAGGCAGCGCTGGATGAGAGCAATGTCGGCAGATATGCGGGTTATCTCCATAAGCTGACAAAGCATACCCAGTTCATAGTCATTACCCACAGACGAGGAACCATGGAAAAGGCAGACAGGCTTTACGGTATCACGATGCAGGAAAAAGGCGTATCCACGCTGGTCAGCGTGAATCTTATCGATGAGGAGCTGGATAACTGATGGCGTTTTGGGATATATTCAAGAAAAAAGATAATACAGCTGAAGAGGAAATAAGGCCTGAAGAGGAAGCTATACAGGAAGAAGCAACAGCCGCAGATGAAAATGCGGAAGAAGAGCTTGCGGCGGAATCCGAGGAGAGTCAGGGGGAGACAAGCCCTGAAGAGGAAGAAGAGCCTGAAGAGAAAGAAGAGCCTGAAGAGGAAGAGGCTCCGAAGAAGAAGGGGTTCTTTGCAAGGCTAAAGGAAGGGCTTAAGAAGACAAGGGAGAATTTCGTTTACAGTCTTGATGTGGTCTTTGACGGAGCCGAAGCCATAGATGATGACTTCTTTGATGAGCTGGAAGAGACGCTGATCATGGGAGATATGGGAGCGGTAACGACCGAAATGCTGCTTGACAAGCTGAGAGATGCGGTGGATTCCCAGGCAATAGTAAAGCCGTCCGAATGCAAGGGCGTGATGATAGACAGTCTCAGGGAGCAGATGCATGTAGATAAGGCAGCCTACCGCTTTGAGACAGAACCTTCGGTAGTCTTTGTGATAGGTGTTAACGGTGTAGGTAAGACGACGACCATAGGTAAGCTGGCAAGCCAGCTTAAAAAGAAAAGGAAAAAAGTACTGATCGCAGCTGCAGATACTTTCAGGGCAGCGGCAGGAGACCAGCTGAAGACCTGGGCCGAAAGAGCCGGAGTCGATATGATAGGCGGCGTGGAGGGAGCCGATCCCGCCAGCGTGCTTTATGATGCGGTACATGCAGCAAAGGCCAGAAAGATCGATGTATTGCTGGTGGATACTGCAGGCAGACTCCATAATAAGAAGAATCTTATGGAAGAGCTTAAGAAGATGAACCGTGTGATCGACAGGGAATATCCCGAGGCTTACAGGGAAAATCTGATAGTCCTGGATGCCACGACGGGACAGAATGCGATGCAGCAGGCCAGGGATTTTAATGATGTGGCAGACCTTTCGGGAATAGTACTGACCAAGATGGACGGAACCGCAAAAGGCGGTATAGCCGTTGCGATACAGAGCGAGCTGAAGATACCCGTAAAATACATAGGAGTCGGAGAGAAAATAGATGATCTGCAGAAATTCGATCCCGATGATTTTGTAAATGCCTTGTTTGAAGTGGAGAAGTGATAATGGAAATGCTTACGCTTGAGGCCTTTGAAGAGGCTTCCGAAAAAGTAAAAGAGGTGACACTGGAGACGAAACTGGTCTATAGTGATCATTTCAGCCATCTTACCGGAAATAAAGTATATCTGAAGCCTGAGAACATGCAGTTTACAGGCGCATATAAGGTAAGGGGAGCATACTATAAGACCAGTACTCTTACCGAAGAAGAAAAGAAAAAAGGCGTGATCACCGCATCCGCGGGGAATCATGCACAGGGTGTTGCCTATGCCGCAAAGTGCGGAAACATGAAAGCGACCATAGTAATGCCTACCACAACACCGCTGATCAAGGTCAACAGGACCAAGAATTTCGGCGCAGAAGTGGTGCTTTACGGAGATGTGTATGATGAAGCCTGCGAAAAAGCTTATGAACTGGCGGAAGAACACGGATATACGTTCATACATCCCTTTGACGATCCGGCTGTAGCTACCGGCCAGGGAACCATTGCCATGGAGATAATCAAGGAACTTCCGCTGGTGGATGTGATACTGGTACCCATAGGCGGAGGCGGACTGGCTGCGGGTGTATCCACGCTGGCCAAGCTCCTTAATCCCAAGATAAAAGTGATAGGAGTCGAACCTTCGGGAGCAGCCTGTATGAAGGCATCACTTGCCGAGGGAAAGGTAGTGACACTGCCGGGGGTGGATACTATCGCAGACGGTACCGCCGTAAAGACTCCGGGTACGAAGATATTCCCCTATATCCAGCAGAATATTGATGATATCATTACTGTGGATGATGAAGAACTGATCGTGGCTTTCCTCGACATGGTGGAAAATCATAAGATGATAGTTGAGAACTCCGGCCTGCTTACGGTGGCTGCACTTAAGCAGCTGAAAGCGTCGGGAAAAAAGGTGGTATCCATACTCTCCGGCGGAAATATGGATGTGATAACCATGTCCAGCGTGGTACAGCAGGGACTTATCTTCAGGAACAGGATTTTTACCGTATCGGTGCTGCTTCCCGACAAGCCGGGTGAACTGCAGCGTGTTGCAGGTGTTATCGCTGCCGAGAACGGTAATGTCATCAAACTTGAGCATAACCAGTTTGTTACCACAAACAGAAAGAGCGCCGTGGAGCTGCGTATCACCATAGAAGCTTTCGGTACTGAGCATAAAGAAAAGATAATGCACGAACTCGAAGTAAACGGGTATAAGCCCAAATCGGTCCGTACACTCATTTAAGGAGGAATAATAATGGCAGATATCAAAGCATTCAGGGCATTGCGCCCGGTAAAGGATATGATAGAAAAGTCCGCAGCTCTTCCCTACGACGTTTACAGCAGGGCAGAAGCAAAGGAAGAAGTAAAAAAGAATCCCGAATCCTTTCTTGCGATAGACAGGGCTGAAACTTCTTTCTCCGATGAGGTGGATACCTATGCCGATGTCGTATATGAAAAAGCGGCATCCCTGATGAAAGAACGCATTGAAAAGGGCGTATATAAGAGTGACGAAAAGCCCTGCTATTATATCTATGAGCAGACCATGGAGGGCAGGGTACAGACCGGTATAGTTGCCTGCGCTTCAATAGATGATTATGAGAACGGGATCATAAAGAAACATGAAAATACCCGTGCGGATAAGGAAGAGGACAGAGTAAGGCATGTGGATGCGCTGAGTGCGCAGACAGGCCCCATCTTCCTTGCATACAGGGAAAACAGTCAGATAAGAAAGATCATGGAAAGAGTTAAGGCTGATGAAGGCGCCCTGCTCTATGATTTTGTATCTGTAGGAGATATAAGGAACCGCTGCTTCATCATTTCCGATGATGAGGATATAAAGACTATTAAAGAAGCCTTTGCGGGAATAGACCATATCTATATTGCGGACGGACATCACCGCTGCGCATCTGCGGTCAGAGTCGGAAAGATGAGAAGAAAAGCTCATCCCGATTATACGGGAAACGAGGAATTCAATCATTTCCTTGCAGTGCTGTTTCCGGATGAAGAACTTAAGATCATGGATTACAACCGTGTCGTACATGATCTGAACGGTATGGACAAGGAAGCTTTTATGGCTGCCATTGAAAAGGGATTCAGTATTTCAGCGCCTGAAGATGAAGAGGTACATCCTTTAGCTAAGGGTGAGATAGGTATGTATCTTGAGCATAAGTGGTACAGACTTACGATGAAGGATGAGATAAAGAGCGATGATCCGGTGGACGGGCTGGATGTGGCAATACTTCAGAACGAAGTACTCGATAAGTTGCTTGGCATAAAAGATCCGAAGACAGACAAGCGGATCGATTTTGTCGGAGGCATAAGAGGACTTAAGGAACTGAAGAAGCGTGTGGATCAGCAGGGAGAGGGTGTTGCTTTTGCAATGTACCCGACACAGATCAGCGAGCTCTTTGCGGTAGCGGATGCAGGCAGGCTGATGCCGCCCAAATCCACCTGGTTTGAGCCGAAGCTGTTAAGCGGGATCTTTATTCACGAATTTGAGGAGTAAATAGCAGATGAACAAGAAACTTTACGATCTGATGGACTGGGCTAGGATAGAAGAGGTGGTATACGGCGAATGTGACCATCCTTCGGATTTTTTGGGACCTCACCATGCAGGCACTTCCACCCTTGTACAGGCATTCTTTCCCGGAGCCGAAGGTGTGCTGATACTGATCGAAGGCGCTGAGGGAAGCAGGGGAAAGAAGGTCAAGCAGGAGATCAGCATGGAACTTGCGGATGATGCGGGCTTTTTTGCGGCGCTTGTCGGCGGCAGGAACATCAGATACAGCTATCTTGTGAGTTATGCTGCGGCAGCCGGTAGCAAGAAAAAGAAGAATGCCGCTTCCGAAAGCCTGATAACGGTAGAAAAGAAGGATCCGTATTCATTTAAACGCATATTAAAGGCTGAGGAGGAGGAAAGATTCCTCTCCGGCTGTGATGACAAAGCCTTTAAATATATGGGAAGCCATAAAGCCACGGTTGACGGAGTAAGAGGCTGTGTATTCAGGGTATGGGCGCCTGCGGCTGTCAGGGTATCGGTCATAGGTGAATTCAATAATAACAACGGTCTTGAGAATCCCATGAACCGTCTGGATGATTCGGGAATATTCGAACTTTTCATTCCGGGCATAGAAGAAGGAACTGCCTACAGATATGAAGTACTGACAAGGGACGGGGCCATAGTAAAGAGGGATCCCTATGCGCTGTGTACTGATGAGAAAGGCCTTGATGTCAGCGCATATACCGCTGTCTATGAATGGAAAGACGAAAAGTGGATGGCGGGCAGAAAGAAGGGAAACTGGGCTTCTAAGCCGTTGAATATATATGAGTTCCATCCCGGCAGTCTTAAGGATAAAACGAAGGCAGGACTTAAGAAATTTGCTGCTTATGTAAAAAAACTCGGATATACGCATGTTATGATGATGCCGCAGATGAGCGCTGAGGATGCTCTCGGATATCATCCTCTTCAGTTGTTTACGAGCTCCTTTGATAACGGGGAACCCGAAAAACTTATGCAATTCGTGGATGAGCTTCATGCCGAGAATATCGGTGTGATCATGGAATGGGCACCGGGGGATTTTTCAAACAGAGCCGAAGCTCTGGGCAGCTTTGACGGAGCGGCTTTGTATGAGTATCCGGATTTTAAGCGCGGAGTTGACCCGAGAACAGGCAAGTATATCTTCAATTTCGGCAAGGCAGGGGTAAAGGATTATCTTTTCTCTGCACTGGAATACTGGATAGAGAACTATCATCTTGACGGCCTGTGCACTCTGGATATGGACAGCATCATGTATCTGGATTATTACAGGGGCTACGGTGAATGGGTCCCGAATATCTTCGGAGGAGTGGAACATCTCGAGGCGATAGAGTTCATAAAAGAGATGAACAGGAAACTCCATGATAAAAAGAACGGTCTGATACTGATCGCATCACAGGCCGGAGGAAACGGTCAGATAACCGGAAACGGCAGGGAAGAACTGGGCTTTGATCTGACTACCGATAATAACTGCATAAGAGAACTGGAAGAGTATCTTGCCGCAGATCCTATACAGAGGGCAGGACTTCATCAGAAACTTACGGAATCCATGTTGTATCAGTATTGTGAGAATTATCTCTTAGGCATCATGCATGAGAGGTTCTCCTTTGATCAGCCCGGGCTTCTGGAAAAGATGTGGGGCGATAACGAAAAGAAAGCAGCAAATCTCAAACTCTTATATACCTATCTTGCAATGCATGTGGGCAGAACAGTGAACTTCATGGGGCAGGAGTACGGTGAAAGAGTAAGCTTCGCTCCTGACGGAAATATCAATCTGTTTGAAAAGAGGAGTGATGAGGAAGAAAAGCTGCTGGAATTCTCAAAAGAACTGGGAAAACTCATCAATGCCCATCCTTCGCTTTACGCATATGAAGATAAGGATGAGGGGTTTGAATGGATCAGGGAGACAGCAGCCGCAGATAATGTGCTGGCATTTATGAGAGCCGGCAAGAGCGGTGACGAACTGCTGGCAGTATTCAACTTTGCCAATGCTCCGAGAGATGATTACCGTCTCGGAGTGCCTAAAGAGGGTAAATATGAGGAGATATTCGCAAGTGACACAGAAGCATTCGGCGGCGAAAGAAAAAAAGCCGGAGATATGAGTATCAGCAGATACGAAAAGAATGACGGATACGAGTATTCGGTAAAGCTTTCCCTTGCACCGCTTTCTGCACATGTATACCGCTTCGTGCCTTATACCAAAGAAGAGAATGAGGCAATAGCAAAGAGGCGCAAAGAGATAGAAGACAGACGGGCAGAGGCCGAAGCAAAACGAAGGGAACTTAAGGAAAAACGAGGTAAGATAAGGCGTGACCTCAAGAAAGAACTGGAAGATAAGATAAGAAATGCCGAAGCTGCAATAGCGGGCGGCAGTGAAGATAAGGGCGGTAAGAAACATTGATGACAGACACCGGAGTATCCGCAAATACCATAATAGAAGCAGCAGAGAGCGGCAAGGAGGAAATGGTTGAGAGCATCGGCATGGTCCAGCAGTTTCTGAATGAGCTGCCGGAAAAGTTTTTCCGTTTCGGAGCGAAACTGTTATTTGCAATTGTTGTGCTCTTTATCGCTTCGAAGGTGATCAAGCTGATCAGGCGCCTGGTGAAAAAATCACTGATCCGCGCAAAAGCGGATATCAGCATCAGGAATTTCCTGGATTCGCTGATAAGGGTAGTGCTTTATGCGCTTGTGCTGATATATCTTGCAACCTATTTCGGCGTTGAGAGCGCAAGCCTTATAGCGCTTTTGGGTTCTGCCGGAGTGGCAGTGGCGCTGGCATTGCAGGGCAGTCTTTCAAATCTCACCGGAGGAATACTTCTGCTGATACTGAAACCCTTCAGGATAGGTGACTATATAAAGGAAGACAGTAAAGGCAATGAGGGCACAGTCACCGAGATAGGCCTGTTCTATACAAAGCTGCTAACCATTGATGAAAAGACGGTGATATTGCCGAACGGTTCACTGGCCAATACCTCGCTTACAAACAATAATGCGGCAACAACCAGAACTCTGGTGCAGTTCTTTGATATCTCCTATGATGCGGATATAAAGAAGGCAAAAGAGCTGATAAAAGAAATACTCGCTAAGGACGAACGCGTGATAAAAGAAAAGCCTTTAAAGATCTATGTTGATTCACTGGAGGCATCGGGCGTCAGGATAGGTGTAAGGGCCCAGGTAAAGAGCGGAGAACTCTTCGATTTCAAATGGGATTTCATTGAAAGGGTTAAAGCGGTATTTGAAGAGAACGGTATAGAGATACCCTATAACCAGCTTGATGTACATATTAAGAGAGAAGATTAAGAAGATATAGATGTACGAGAAGAAAGATTATTATTATGAATTGCCGGAAGAATTGATAGCCCAGGATCCGTTAAGGGACAGAGCTTCATCAAGGCTGATGGTGCTGGATAAGGAAACGGGGGGCGTGACCCACAGGACATTCAGGGATATCATTGAATATCTTGAACCCGGTGACTGTCTGGTAATGAACGATACAAAGGTGATACCCGCAAGGCTTTTGGGACAGCGTGAAGGCAGTACAGGCGCGATAGAAGTACTCCTGCTTAAACGTACCGATAAGGATGTATGGGAATGTCTGGTAAAGCCGGGAAAGAAAATGAGACCTGGTATGAGGGCTGTATTCGGTGATCCCGGTTCTCCTGAACTTAAGGCTGAAGTGCTGGAAGAACTGGATGACGGGAAGCGCAGCGTAAGGTTTGAATATGAGGGAATCTTTGAAGAGGTTCTGGACAGGCTCGGAGAGATGCCGCTGCCGCCATATATCACCCACAAGCTGGCTAAAGAAGACAGGGACAGGTATCAGACAGTATATGCAAAGAACAGCGGATCAGCGGCGGCGCCGACGGCAGGACTGCATTTTACCAATGAACTTATAGCGGCTATAGAAGCTAAAGGGGTAAAGACAGCAAAGGTAACTCTGCATGTGGGGCTGGGAACCTTCAGGCCGGTAAAGGCCGATAATATCCTGGATCATCATATGCACAGTGAACACTGTGAAGTCAGTAAAGAAACGGCAGAACTGGTGAATTCCTGCAGGAATGCAGGGGGCAGGATAATCTGTGTAGGTACCACTTCGGTAAGAACACTGGAAAGCATGAGCAGTGATGACGGAGTGCTTAATGCCGGGACCAAAGAAACGGAGATCTTCATTTATCCCGGATATAAGTTTAAGATCACGGATGCGCTGATCACCAATTTTCATCTGCCGGAATCCACGCTGATAATGCTTGTTTCCGCACTGGCGGGACGTGAGAAAGTGCTTAAGGCTTATGAAGAAGCAGTGAAGGAAAGATACCGCTTTTTCAGTTTCGGTGATGCGATGTATATACATTGATGGTTTGCGCATTATGTGAACTTGTGATAAAATGTGTAAGATCGTGACGATCTGTAAAAATAAGCGATTCTGAACAGATAAGTAAAATAGATCAGGGGGTACAAGATGGAAGAAAAACGTCATGCAAAACGTATGGATCTTGAGTGTAAGCTTCTGTTGAAAAGACTGGACAACGAAGACGGGAATGCCAGAGAAGTAAGCGTCGGGGTCAAAGATGTATCAAAGACGGGAATAGGTTTTTCCTGCGAAGAGCAGTTGACCATGGGAGCTGTCTATGAGTGTCTTCTGAAGATATGGACAGGTGAGACACTGCATACATTTGTGGAGATAATACGTATTGTTCCCAAGGGCGGAAGTAATTTCTACGGCGGTATCTTTATCGGAATGCCTGAGATGGATCAGAATCGCATACAGATATATTCCGAGTTTTCGGATGCAGGTAGTGATCAATAAGCTGGTGAGGAAATGAGCGATTTTATATTAAGCTGTTGTTCCGCCGTCGATCTGACTGCGGAACAGATGAAGAAAAGGAATATTAATTATGTTCCTTTTCATTTTGAGTTGAACGGTGTTGATTATCTGGATGATCTGGGTATAACCGTTCCTTATCCCGAGTTTTATAGAAGGATGCTGGCCGGGGAGATGACCAAGACTTCCCAGGTCAATGTGGAAGAATTTGTTGACTATTTTGAACCTTTTTTGAAAGAGGGAAAAGCTGTGCTTCACGTCACGCTTTCTTCCGGGCTTTCGGGTACACTTAACTCCGCCAAGATCGCCCGGGAGATGCTTATGGAAAAGTATCCCGAGGCGAAGCTTTATATCGTGGATTCACTTGCTGCTTCGGGCGGTTACGGCATGCTTATGGATGCGCTTGCGGATCTCAGGGATGAAGGTAAGAGCATAGAAGAAGTATATGAGTTTGCCGAAGCGCATAAAAAGGAACTGCATCACTGGTTCTTTTCATCGGATCTGACCTTCTTTATCAGAGGAGGGAGAGTATCGAAAACAGCAGGCTTTTTCGGTTCGATGCTGGGCATCTGTCCG
Organism: Lachnospiraceae bacterium; assembly: GCA_016281335.1. Lineage (GTDB taxonomy): Bacteria > Bacillota > Clostridia > Lachnospirales > Lachnospiraceae > NK4A136. The sequence goes on from JAEEIK010000133.1 coordinate 88,463, forward strand.
CTGCTCAACGTGGACTATATGGGCAGGCTTATACCACGTGAGAAGGTCAGGACTAAGGCCAAGGCCATACGAAGGATCGTAGACGTGATGGAGGAACATGCAAAGGACGGAAGGGATTACAGCGGCAAATGTTTTATGACCCACTCGGATTGCTACGAAGATGCTAAAGCTGTTGCAGACCTTATAAAAGAGCGTTTCCCTAAGATAAAAGGCGATATTGTTATAAATTATATAGGCAATCTTATCGGTTCTCATACCGGCCCGGGAACAGTGACACTGTTTTTCTGGGGGGATGAGCGAAAAGACTGATCGGAGGATAAGTTATTGAAAACTGCGGTTGTTACGGATTCTAACAGCGGTATCTTCGGTGAAGAGGCCAGAAGCCTCGGGATACATGTGATCCCCATGCCGATAATCATTAATGACCAGACTTATTATGAAAATGAAGATATCACGCCGGGACAGTTTTTTGAGGCTCAGATCGGCGGAAAGAATGTGGGAAGTTCACAGCCGTCCCCGGCATCCATAATGGATATCTGGGAGCTGGTGCTGGAGAATGCCGATGAACTGGTATATATCCCCATGTCCAGCGGACTTTCCGGAGCCTGCCAGACAGCTATGGTACTTGCTGATGATTATGACGGAAGGGTTCAGGTGGTAGATAATCACAGAATTTCCGTTTCATTAAGACAGTCGGTAATGCGGGCGTTGTTCCTTGCAGAGCAGGGGATGGATGCAGGTCAGATAAAAGCAAAGCTGGAAGAGGAGTCTTATACCACTACCATATATCTGACAGTGGAGACTCTGAATTATTTCAAAAAGACAGGACGCATCACACCTGCCGTAGCGGCTCTCGGTGAGATGCTGAATATTAAACCGGTGCTGAGCACCAGAGGAGATACCTTTGATACCTACAGTAAGGTAAGAGGACTGGAAAAGGCAAGAAGCTCTCTGTTCGAGCTGATAAAGCATGAGAGGGAGACCACTTACGCGCAGTATGATGATAATGAGATACTCATACCTACTGCCGGAAGTTTTGTGAATGAAGAGGATGCAAAAAGCTGGTATCAGCGCGCAGTAGATTACTTTCCCAACAATAAAGTGTTTTATAATATGCTTTCGTTAAGCATAGCCTGCCATACGGGGCCGAATGCCTGCGGACTCGGAATACTGTTAAATCCGGAGAATAAACTGAAATGAGATTCCAGGAAAGATTTAAGACATATCTTTTTGTCGGAATGGGACTGATAGGCGGTTCCATCGCGAGAGCCATAAGGCTGATCCAGCCGGATGCAGTGATAGTGGGATATGCCAGGAATAAAGAAAAACTGAAAAAAGCAGTTGATGATAAGGTTGTAGACCGCCTCTGTGATGATTTTACAAAAGAGGCAGGAAGCTCTGATCTTATTTTTTTGTGTGCACCGACGCTGGCAAATATGAAAAACCTTGAGACTCTTGCTCCGTATCTGACAGGGGATACCCTGGTCACAGATGTGGGAAGCGTTAAAGGAGATATCCAGAGCTGTGCGGAACGGCTGGGGATAAGCGCTCATTTTCTCGGGGGACATCCGATGACCGGTAAGGAAAAAAGCGGTTATATCTCTGCCGATCCCGGTATACTTGAAAATGCTTATTATATAATCACTCCGACGCCGGACAATAAGAAAGAAGATGTTGAAGCTTTTACGGATCTGGTAAGAGGCATAAAGTCTCTTCCCCTGCATGCTGATCCGGAACATCATGATCATGCGGTTGCGGCAATAAGCCATGTGCCTCATCTGATAGCCGCCAGCCTTGTTAATACCGTAAGGGATGCGGATGATGAAGAGGGCTTCATGAAGACAATAGCCGCCGGAGGTTTTAAGGATATAACCAGGATAGCATCCTCGGATCCTGATATGTGGGAGAGTATCTGCAGGAGCAATACCGCAGAGATAAGGAACATATTGAAGCGATACATGAACAGCCTGGAGAAAGTTGACGACATATTGAAAAAGGGCGAGTTTGAAGAGATAAACCGTCTGTTTTCCGAGAGCGGAGAATACAGAAGCGGTATGGCAGACCGCAGGGGCACCAGAATGTATAAGGAGTACAAGCTCTATATCGATATTCCCGATGAAGCCGGACAGATCGCGAAGGTGGCCGGAATACTGGCTTCCGAGAACGTGAACATTAAGAACATCGGCATAACCCATAACAGAGAAATGGCTGAGGGTGCCCTGTATATAGCTTTTGATCATGAGGCTGACATGCAGCGGAGCATACCGCTGCTTGACGGTAAAGGATATAAGATAATAAAGACAACGGAGTAGAAAAAAATGCCTAAAGACAAGATCAAACCCATGCTCTTCAGTACAATGAAGCATTACAATGCAGGACAGTTTGCCAAGGATCTGGTGAGCGGCATTATCGTAGCAATAATAGCCTTACCGCTATCAATCGCACTGGCACTGGCCAGCGGAGTAGGACCTGAGGAAGGACTTTACACCGCCATTGTGGCGGGTTTTATTATTTCATTCCTCGGCGGCAGCCGTGTACAGATAGCCGGTCCCACTGCGGCTTTTGCTACCATAGTGGCGGGGATAGTGGCTAAGAACGGTATGGAAGGACTGATGCTGGCCACGATAACTGCCGGAGTGCTGCTGATACTGATGGGTGTTTTCAGGCTCGGAGGTCTTATAAGATTTATACCCTATACCATAACTACGGGCTTTACTTCGGGTATCGCAGTCACCATACTCATAGGACAGATCAAGGATTTCCTGGGATTAACTTATCCTGCGGGAACACCGACTATAGAGACTCTTGATAAGATAAAGGCTATAGGCGCCAATATTTCGGGCTTTAATTTCAATGCTTTCATAGTAGGCGTTGTCTGTCTTGCGATATTGATCATCTGGCCGAAGATAAGCGAAAAGATTCCCGGATCGCTGATCGCGGTAATTGTCGGTATACTTATGGTTAAGCTGCTGAAACTTCCGGTAAATACGATAGGTGATCTCTATACTATTTCAGGCAAACTGCCCGAATTCAGAATGCCGGTCTTAAGTTTTGAAGCCTTCAGGGAGACCCTCGGAGACGGCTTTACCATAGCAATACTGGCGGCCATAGAATCACTGCTTTCCTGCGTGGTGGCCGATTCCATGATCAATTCACATCATCGTTCCAATATGGAACTGATAGCTCAGGGCTGCGGAAACATAGGCTCTGCATTTTTCGGCGGAATACCTGCTACAGGCGCAATAGCAAGGACAGCGGCAAATATCAAGAACGGCGGACGTACACCGGTAGCCGGAATGGTACATGCTATTGTACTGGTGCTGGTACTTGTTGTTCTGATGCCTTATGCGGCAATGATACCCATGCCCTGCATAGCTGCCATACTTTTTATGGTGGCATATAATATGTGCCAGTGGAGGACTTTTGTTCATCTGTGCAAAACAGCGCCGAAGAGTGATATCATAGTACTTGTACTGACCTTTATACTGACGGTGGTATTTGATCTCGTGATCGCCATCGAGATAGGCATGGGCATGGCCATAGTACTCTTCATGAAGAGGATGAGCGAGGAAAGCCAGATTACCGGCTGGAAGCGTTATGATGCTGAAGATGATCCCGACGGAATGAACTTAAAGCCGCTTCCTAAGCATGTAAGGGTATATGAGATATCCGGCCCTATGTTTTTCGGTGATGCGGACCGCATAGCGTCTATAGAGTTTAAGGAGACCACAAGGGTGATAATCATGCGAATGAGAGGTGTACCGGCGCTTGATGCTACTGCGATGCATTCGCTCGAACTCCTGTATGAGCGCTGTCAGGAACAGGGACTTACAATGGTATTCTCACATGTGAACGAACAGCCCATGCGAACCATGACAAAGGCAGGTTTTGTGAACAGAGTCGGTAAGGAGAACTTCCGGCCTCATATAGATGATGCGATAGACTGGGCAGGAAAAGTGGCCGAAAAGGGAGAAAACAAAAAATGAAAGTATGCTTATTGAATGATTCCTTCCCGCCTGTAATAGACGGTGTGGCAAATGTGGTGATGAACTACGGACGTATAATGCAGAACGAACTGGGAGCCGAAGTGGTGGTGGCAACGCCGAAATACCCTGATACGGATTATGACTGTTATCCATACAGAGTTATAGCGTATCCCAGTATCGATACCACAAAGATCGTGGCAGGTTACAGGGCAGGGAATCCCCTGGCGATGAAAGAGATAGGACAGATGTCGGAATTTGCGCCGGACATAATCCATGCGCACTGCCCGGCATCTTCGATGTTTATGGCGCGTATACTGCAGAATGATACGGGAGCGCCTATAGTCTTTACCTACCATACGAAATTTGACGTGGATATAGCGAGGGCAGTCGGGGAAGGTTTCCTGAAAAAAGAAACCGTAAAAGCCATGGTCAGCAATATATCTGCGGCAGATGAGGTATGGGTGGTATCAAAAGGAGCCGGGGAAAACCTGAAGTCGCTGGGATATGAAGGTAATTACAGGGTGGTAAACAACGGCGTGGACTTTGCAAGGGGAAGGGCCGAACAGAATTTTGTAAAAGAAGTTACGAAAGAATATGATCTGCCTGAAAACGTACCGATGTTTTTATTTGTCGGAAGACTTATGAAGTATAAAGGCCTGCCCATGATAGTTGATGCCATGAAAATACTGGATGAAGAGGGCCTGGACTTCCGTATGGTATTTGTGGGGGGCGGCGCTGATGCAGATGAAATGAAAACTTCAGTAAAGGAAAAAGGACTTGAAGGAAAAGTATTCTTTACCGGAGCGATCCATGACAGAGAGGTATTAAGAGCCTGGAATACCAGGGCAGATCTGTTCCTGTTTCCGTCCTCTTATGATACCAACGGCATAGTGGTAAGGGAGGCTGCGGCCTGCGGCCTTGCAAGCGTGCTGATAAAGGATTCCTGCGCAGCTGAAGGTATCACACCCGGACATAACGGCTATGTTATCGATGAGAACGCAGCTGCAATGGCTGCATTGCTCAAGGAAGTATGCGCAGACATTGACAGGGTTCACGAAGTGGGACAGAATGCCATGGATGAGATATACATTTCATGGGAGGAGAGTGTCAGGGAGGCATATAACAGATACGGGGAATTGCTGGAAATGCAGGAAGCAGGAGAACTTAAGAGGAGGAAGCCTCACGCTTCGGATGTGGTGCTTGAGCTGACGGCAGGTGTTGCAGAGGCAGGAATGAAGGTGTTTGATCTGCCCATAAACCTTTATGAAGGCATGATGGAGAATATGGCGGAGATAAAGGATGATATAGAAAAAAGTCTTAAGGATTTCAGATTTTCACTGCCGGCCGAATTGCAGCAGACAGGGAAGAACATTAAGCAGGGACTTAAAAAGCTGGTGAAGAGTGATGAAACGTAAGGAAGACTGGTATAAAAACATGGCTTTTTACCAGATATGGGTAAGGAGCTTTTATGACGGTAACGGAGACGGCATCGGGGATCTGTACGGGGTATATGAGAAGCTGGAATACGTGAAGAGCCTGAATGTTGACGGTATATGGTTTTCGCCGCTTTATCCTTCGCCCAATGCGGATTACGGTTATGATATATCCGATTACAAAGATATCCACCCCGATTACGGCGATCTGGATCAGTTTAAGAAGGTGCTGGAGAAGGCTCATTCACTGGGACTCAAGGTGATAATGGATCTGGTGATCAATCATACTTCCGATGAGCATCCCTGGTTTAAAGAGAGCAGAAAAGGAAAAGACAATCCCTACAGCGATTATTATATCTGGAGGGATAAGCCGAACAACTGGGATTCTCTCTTTGAGGGAAAGGCCTGGGAGTATGACGAAGAAAGAGGCCAGTATTATCTGCATCTGTTTGCGAAAAAACAGCCTGATCTTAACATGGACAATCCTAAGGTCAGGGAAGAAGTGAAGAGTATAATGCGTTTCTGGCTGGATATGGGAGTGGACGGTTTCAGGGAAGACGTCATTAATTTCATATCAAAAAAAGAGGGGCTCCCCAACGGCATCCCTTTCCTTCCGGTGATAGGCAGCATGATGCATTATAAAGACGGACCCCATATCCATGAGTATATGCGTGAATTCAGGGATGTGTGTGAGGAATACGACTGCTTCCAGATAGGCGAAGGTCCGATGACTACCGTGGATTCGGCCCTTGATTATGTGGCGGGACCTGACAGGACGCTGGATATGATGATCTCCTTCGATCATATGATGGCGGACTGTATGTATACGGAATACATACACAGACCTTTCGACCTAAGAAAGTATAAGAAGGCGCTTACGCGCTGGCAGGAGAAGCTGGCGGGAAGAGCCTGGAATGTACTGTATCTTGAGAACCATGATCATCCGAGGATAATAAGCAGATACGGCTCGCCTTTCTTCCACAGGGAGAGCGGAACAAGCCTTGCGGCTTCTTATATCTTTCTGCAGGGAACGCCTTTTATATACCAGGGGCAGGAGATAGGCATGACAAATATCAGGCTGGGTTCTATAGATAACTATGCGGATGTATCTTCGAAGAATAATTTCAACAGATACCATATAAAAGATGATCTGAAGAAAAGACTGGCCCGCATCCACGTATCCAGCAGGGATTCGGCCAGAACGCCGGTGCAGTGGAACGGCGGTAAAAATGCGGGTTTTTCAAAAGCTAAGCCCTGGTTCTTTATTAATAAAAATTATAAGAGGATAAACGTAGCGCTGCAGGAGAAAGAACCGGACAGCATACTTAATTTCTACAGGAAATGCCTGGAACTCAGAAAGAAGAGCCGGACACTGATCTACGGCGATTACAGGGAGTATTTTGCATCAAGCAGGGAAATATATATGTATGAGAGAAGGCTGAATGATATCTCATATCTGATAGTCTGCTCATTCATGCCTATACCTGTAAGAGTACGTTTTCCGAGAGGCTTTGAAGGCAGAGAGGGAGAAATGGTGCTTTGCAATTACAGGGAAGGCAGACATAAGGTAACATTGCCGGAAGGCGGAGTAAGTTTCAAACCCTATGAATGCAGGGTATACAGGATACGCAAATAGTAGGTGAAATCCCGCCTGTATTGTTGATTTGTGTCTTGTAATGTGATAAAATAGATATGTTATGGCAGAGACAAAAGCGCAGGGAAATCTTGTATTCGGACTTGATATAGGGACACGTTCCATTGTGGGTACCGTAGGGTATCGTGAAGGGGACGTTTTTATTGTGCTTGCGCAGGAAGTCAAGGAACATGAGACCAGGGCCATGCTGGACGGACAGATCCACGATATAGGCCAGGTGGGCAATTCCATAAGCCAGGTTAAAAAGCAGCTGGAAAAGAAGCTGGATGTTAAACTTACCGATGTATGCATAGCCGCAGCAGGACGTGTGCTGGAGACCGTTGAAGTCAATGTGGAGTGGGAACTCGATAAGGAGACGGTGGTGACACCCGAGGAAGTCGCGGCGCTTACTTCGATGGGAATAGAGAAGGCATATAACAGCTTTCAGGCAAATAACAAAACGGATATGCATTTCTATTGTGTCGGCAATTCCGTGATCCGTTATTATCTTAACGGATATCAGATAGGAAATCTTGAGAATCACAAGGCCAGGACCATAGGGGCGGATATGATAGCTACCTTCCTTCCCGATGATGTGGTGGATGGTCTGTATAAAGCTGTGGAACTTGCAGGCTTAAGGGTAGTGAATATGACACTCGAGCCCATAGCCGCTATTTCCGTAGCAATTCCCGAGATGTACAGAATGCTCAATATCGGTCTTGTTGATGTGGGAGCCGGTACGTCGGATATCTGTATCACAAAGGATGGCTGTATTATCGCATACGGCATGATACCCTGTGCAGGAGATCATCTTACCGAAAAGATCGCAAAAGGCTGTCTGGTAGATTTTAATACTGCGGAAGCAATAAAGAAGGGCATAGAAAATTCCGACAGCGTGGAATACAAGGATATCATGGGCCTGCCCCAGACTATAAGCAAAGATGCGGTACTCGAGATGGTCAGCGACGAGATAGACGAGATGACCTCACTGGTTGCCGAGAAGTTCAAGGAGTTGAACGGCGGCAAGCCGGTAAGCGCAGTGTTTGTTGTAGGCGGCGGCGGAAGGATCGAAGGCTATACGAATAAGCTCAGCGAATATCTGGGGATAGTTGCGGAGCGTGTTGCCGTAAGAGGCGAAGAAGTGATGCAGAAGATCCGCTTTAAGGATGAGAGCATCAGGAAAGATTCGCTGATAGTAACACCTATCGGTATCTGCCTTAACTACTATGAACAGAGCAATAATTTCATCTATGTTACTTTCAATGATGAACTGATAAAGATCTATGACAGCGGAAACCTTGCTGTGGTCGATGCGGCTATGCATGCTGATTTCCCCAATGAAGGACTGTTCCCGAAGCGCGGAAAAGCCATCAATTATACGGTCAACGGTAAAGTGGCGATGAAGCGCGGTGAAGCAGGAGAGCCGGCAAAGATCAGGCTTAACGGAGAGGATGCGGATATGCATACTCCCATACGCGCAAATGATGTGATAAGCGTAGAAGAATCCACGGCCGGAGCCGATGCCAAGCTTATGATAGCGGAACTTCCGGAGTTTAAGTCAATGATAGTCGTTCATGTGGACGGAAGGAAGATACTCCTGCCCAAGATCGCAATGGTAAACGGTGAGACCAAGACTGAGTATTATGAGATACAGGATAACGATGAGATAGTCATGAGAGACTATTATACGGTCAGGGAAGTCCGCGAATTTATGGACGTGCCTCTCAAAAAGGGCTCAAAGGTCCGTGTGAATAATGAAGAAGCAAATGACGAGACCAAAGTATATGAGAATTTCAGCATACGCTGGGATATGAAGAAGGATAAACCAAAGCTTAAAGCTGAAACGCATAAAGAGGTGACAGCGGCAGAGGAAGAAGTTAAATCTGATGAGGACAGCTTTGATAATCTGCCTGAAGATGACGGAAGCTATGTACCTTCGGAAAAAGAAACGGAGAAGGTAAAAGAGCCGGAGAAGATAAGCCTTCCGCCGATAAGCATCAACGTAAACGTGAACGGAAAGAACATAAAGCTGAAGGGGAAATCTTCTTATGTGTTCGTTGATATATTCGATTATATAGATTTTGATCTGCAGAGCGTAAAGGGTAATAAACTTGTGACCGAGATAAACGGTGAAAAAGCAGAGTATATGCAGGCTGTGAAAAACGGTGACGTGATCCTTGTACGCTGGGAGAATTAGACATGCGCATGATGAGCATCGCCAGCGGGAGCAGCGGCAACGCAATATATGCAGGAAGTGATACAACACATCTGTTACTGGATGCGGGGATAAGCAAGAAAAGGATAGAAGAAGGACTAAACGGGATAGGCTTAAGCGTAGCTGACCTTTCGGGAGTACTTATCAGTCACGAGCATTCAGATCATATCAGTTCTCTTTGTACAGTTTTAAAGGCATGCAGCGCAAATGTATATGCCACGAAAGATACCATCGAAGCAATGCTTCGTATGAAAGGCTTTGAAAAGGTGGACAGGGAACGTTTTGTCCCGGTGGAAAAAGGAAAGAGATTCAGCATCGGAGATATGGATATCACACCCTTTGCGATACCTCATGATGCAGCGGATCCGGTCATGTATACCGTGGCCTACGGAAAGAAAAAAGCCGCGGTTGCCACGGACCTCGGTGAATATGATGAAGGCATCGTTAATGCGCTTAAAGGCCTTGATGCAATATATCTTGAAGCCAATCATGATATAAGGATGCTGCAGACAGGTCCCTATCCTTATTACCTGAAACAGAGAATACTGGGCAGGCGGGGACATCTTTCCAACGAGACGGCGGGACGGCTTTTATCCCGCATCCTGTGTGACAGGACAAGTCATGTGTTCTTAAGCCATCTGAGCAAAGAAAACAACATGCCCCTGCTTGCACATGAAGCAGTCAGGCTGGAAGTAAATATGGCAGACAATCCATATACTGACCGGGACTTTGATCTGCAGGTCGCTAAAAGGGATGAGCCATCGGAGTGCATAGAATTATAAGAGGAGAGATCAGATGAAAAAAACGATCATTACAGTAGTCGGAAAAGATACGGTGGGTATCATAGCCAAGGTATGTACTTACCTGGCAAACAACAGGATCAATATCCTTGATATCTCACAGACTATCGTTGACGGTTTCTTTAACATGATGATGATAGTCGATCTTTCGGCATCGGACAAGGAATTTGATAACGTATCGGATGAACTTGAACAGATAGGCCAGGAGATCGGCGTTATAGTCAAGTGCCAGAGAGAAGAGATATTCGACTCAATGCACAGGATATAGGAGATAAGGGATGATCAATATTTCCGAGGTCATTGAGACCAATCAGATGATAGAAAAAGAAAACCTGGATGTCAGGACTATAACCCTGGGCATCAGTCTTTTGGATTGCATAGATGCAGATGTTGATAAAGTCTGCGAGAACATTCACCGGAAGATAGTGGCCAAGGCAGGAGATCTGGTACATACAGGCAGAGAGATAGAAAAGAAATACGCTATACCCATCGTGAACAAGCGTATCTCTGTGACACCGATAGCTCTTATCGGCGCTGCAGCCTGCAGGGAAACGGCTGATTTCGTTAAGATCGCAAAAACGCTGGATGAGACGGCTAAAGAAGTCGGAGTCAATTTTATCGGAGGTTTTTCCGCGCTGGTATCCAAGGGAATGACGGCGGCCGATGAACTGCTGATACGCTCCATACCTGAAGCTCTGGCTGTTACCGACAGGGTGTGTTCCTCGGTGAACTGCGGTTCCACCAAGACCGGACTCAATATGGATGCGGTCAGGCTTATGGGGGAGATCGTACGCGAAACTGCCGAAAGGACAGCCGATCGTGATTCACTGGGCTGCGCAAAGCTGGTGGTATTTTGTAATGCACCGGATGATAATCCTTTTATGGCAGGCGCCTTTCACGGAGTTACTGAGGCAGATGCCGTGATCAATGTGGGAGTAAGCGGCCCCGGAGTAGTGAAGACCGCACTTGAAAAAGTAAGGGGCGAGAGCTTTGAAGTATTATGTGAGACAATAAAGCGTACTGCTTTTAAGGTGACGAGAGTGGGACAGCTGGTGGCAAGGGAAGCTTCCGAACAGCTGGGTGTTCCTTTCGGGATCATAGACTTAAGTCTGGCACCCACACCTGCAGTAGGAGATTCTGTTGCCGATATATTAAAAGAGATAGGTCTTGAGCAGCCGGGCGCACCGGGGACGACAGCGGCCCTTGCTCTTTTGAACGATCAGGTCAAAAAGGGCGGAGTCATGGCATCCTCATATGTGGGCGGACTATCGGGCGCATTCATACCTGTATCGGAGGATCAGGGTATGATAGAAGCAGTGGAAGCGGGAGCGCTCTCCTTGGAAAAACTTGAGGCCATGACCTGTGTATGTTCAGTTGGCCTGGATATGATAGCCGTACCGGGTGATACAAAGGCAAGTACGATCTCCGGAATAATAGCGGATGAAATGGCTATAGGAATGGTCAATCAGAAGACTACGGCAGTAAGGCTTATTCCCGCTATCGGCAAGAAGGTCGGAGACAATGTGGAATTCGGCGGACTGCTGGGACATGCGCCTGTAATGGCAGTGAACGGCTTTGCCTGCGATGCTTTTGTGAACAGAAAGGGACGCATACCTGCGCCCATACATTCTTTTAAAAACTGAAATAAATAAAACGGGGTTACGATGAAAAAGAATCTGATGCTGATCCCGGCTATACTGATACTCACGCTGGTCTTTTCATATATCACTGCCGATAATGGACAGAAATACATGGAAGAGGAGGCAGGAGGAGAAGATAAGCCGGTGATCGAAAGAACAATCAGTGTTTCCGGCGATGCCGTTTTCGAAGAAGAGGCTAAAGAGCGTTCTTTGAACGAGACGGTTGAAGCAGGCGAAGAAGCTGCTGAAGAGGCAGTTGATGTTGTCATGCAGGCAGCTCTGCCTGTCACAACCCTTCCCGGTCTTGATATTTCCGACGAACAGAATGAAAGAATCTCATATATGAGTATGGATTTTCCGCCTTATGAAGCAGAGGAGGAAGGGCCGCCTAAGATAAACATGGTCGTCGATCTGGATTATGATACCGATGTCGATGATGTAGTGGCTCTTCGTGTTGCTGCCCAGCTTCACAGATATGAGAGAATTGAGCTGAAAGCGGTAATGGCATCCAGTGCAGGTGAGAAGCCCTGTCAGGCCATGCACGCGCAGCTTGCTCATGACGGGCTGAACAATGTGCCCATAGGCTATGCAAGAGGCGGAATAGAGACGGGATCTCCCTACTGGAAGGCTCTGACAGACAGTTATTTCAGTTTATACGGTTATCAGCTTTATGACAGTGTGGAACTGTATAAAAAAGCCATCAGGGAATGCATGGCGAAGGATGAAAAACTGAGGATAGTCACCACAGGCTATCTGGTAAATATCGAAGCGTTGCTCATGGACCCTCAGGGATATTCTCTGGTAAAGAACGGAGTGGAATCCATATGGATAACCGGCGGAGTATACCCTAAAGGATACGATCATAACCTGGCGCATACCGAAGCAGCTATGAGGTCGGCCAATTATGTGTCGCTGGCATCGCCGGTGCCGCTGGTATACAGTTCACAGCTTTCCATACAGAATGCAAATGAAGATGTGGTAACGGTCGGGCAGATGGTCCTTGCTGCTGATACTTATGAGACCGATCCCGTTACGCTCTCCTTCAGGGCATATGAGAAGAGGAACAAGACGGATCTGAGCTGCGGAAGATTTGCCTGGGATCCTTTCTGCGTATGGGCAGCTGCTCTTACGCCGGAGGAAACTATGACACATACAGTGCCGGTAAACATGACTATAGGAACAAACGGCTGGAATGAGTTTTCCTATGACAAGCCTGCAAACAGCAGTCTGCTTCTTCGTGACCACGAGGATGTGTCCTGGTATGCACTGCAGCTGGAAGCCTGGGACATAGCGGGAATAAGCGGCATGAGTCTGCCTGCTTACGCATATATTATGGGAAATGACATTTATGACAGTTCACATCCTGATGAGGAACCTTGAGTATTCCGAAGTAAAGGGAAGAGTGCGGGCCGAAGTCATATGGTAGATGTCGGCGGCCCTGATCTCGTGCATAAGAAGGTCGTAGCCCGACGCGTCAAGCAGCTTTTTTGCTTCTCCCAAACGACTGATCACGGGAACAGAAGCATTGCTGCCGAAAGAATGAAGAAGCTCTGCGGCTTCTTTTTTTATTCCGAGTATCCTGAGGTAAGGACAGAAAGAAAAGTCATTTGAAAAGATATCAAGGCATTCTTCGCGGATATCAAGCAGTATATGCAATAACGCACGTGAAATATAAGTGTAAGTCAGATCTTTGGATTTTAAACTATCGATAAAGCCTGAAAAATCCGTATATGAATTAAGCTTCTTTATTATCTTATCTGCAAGATCGGGATAGATGCCTGCATATGCGCAAAGTTCATTACGATCCTTAAGGGCAAGGGCATAGCGCAGTTTTTCCGAATAGACGGATATATCCATAAGGCGTGAGGAGGAAATATAAGAGCATAAAAGTTCTTTTGAAAAAGCCGGCATGAAGTTGAAGGCTTCTTCGGATGATGATTTAAGGAAGCCTCTTATGCAGGCGGCAGATGCGCTGTCCTTATCAGGCTTGAGATCATTATAAGCAGCGCCTTCTCTTTTAAGCGTAACTGCGGAAATATCCGAATTAAAAAAGCTGAGTGCCCGTAAGTATTCCGTTGCGAGAGAGTCATTCGGGGAAGGGCGGCCTGAATAGTCTTTTATGAATGAAGTATCTTCATTGGCTCTGTTCTGCAATTCTCTGATATCTCCGGTTTCGGAACCGAAGAGCAATACATCCGTAACTCCCGTATTCAGCAGAGCGGCAACGGCCCCCTTTGCAAATACAGCTGCATTTGAAAGTGAAGAAAACACCGGGAGCTCCAGTACCAGATCAGCACCGGCCATAAGTGCTGCCCCGGTTCTTAAATATTTATCGCAGACAGCAGGTTCGCCGCGCTGTACATGCTCTCCGCTCATGACAACTATGATATAGTCGGCGCCGATAGTATCTTTAGCATATTCAAAAAGCTTTGCATGTCCGTTATGAAAGGGATTGAATTCAGCAATGATACCGCAGGTCTTCACTTTGGGGCATCCTTTCCGTAAAAATATGATGAAATGTACCGTGGAAAATGGTATCATAATACCAGTCAGTATTCAAGTAAGGGGGAAGTATGGAAAAGATAAAAGAATTCAGAAAACAGATGAACAGTCTGTTTCTCGGAAAAGAAGAGATAGTGGATAATGTGCTGTGCTCGTTTCTTGCAGGAGGACATGTACTTCTGGAAGATGTGCCGGGAGTAGGAAAGACTACACTGGCAAGCTGTTTTGCATATACGCTGGGGCTGGATTTCGGCCGGGTGCAGTTTACTCCGGATACGATGCCCGGAGATGTGACGGGACTCACCATATATAACATGAAGAGCGGAGAGTTCGATTACAGGGAAGGCGCTATAATGAAAAACATAGTACTGGCGGATGAACTTAACCGTACACCGCCAAAAACCCAGTCTGCTCTGCTTGAAGCAATGGCAGAGGGACAGGTGACGGTAGACGGCATCAGACACAAACTGCCGGATCCTTTTATGGTGATAGCCACACAGAATCCTGTCAGTTTTGCCGGTACTTATCCGCTGCCGGAGGCTCAGCTTGACCGTTTCATGATGAGGCTGTCCATAGGTTATCCCTCCGAGGAAGCCGAACTGGATATGCTTAAGTCAAAGATAAAGGAAAACACTGCCGATAAGGCGAAAGCCGTTATCGATAAAAAGGATATCGGCGAGCTTAAGAAAAAAGCGGAGGAAGTGCATATAAGCGACGGAATGCTAACATATATGCAGAACATAGTGCGTTCATCAAGGAAAAGCGGTGATTTTGTTTTGGGATTAAGCCCCAGGGCGCTTATACATCTGATGCAGGCTTCGCGGGCAAAAGCGTTTCTTTCCGAAAGGGATTTTGTCAAGCCTGATGATGTAAAGCAGATAGCATTGCCGGTCCTGGCTCACAGGCTTGTTCTTACAACTGAGGCAAGGCTTAAAAAGAGAGAAGCTTCCCAGCTGTTAAATGAGCTGATACTTAAGATAAAGATACCGGTGGAGTGATAATGAAAAAAAAGCGTTTGATACTTTTGGCTTTGTTTATTCTGGCTCTGATCGGGATAAGTTTTTACGGCGGCGCCGTTACCTATGTTTTTCTGTGGTCTGTGATCGCGCTGCCGATAGTCTTATACTTTTACATATTCATGGTGATAATATCCTTAAGGATTTACCAGAAGCCTGACGGACGCAATATGGTATGCGGAAGGCCTTCGGGCTTTTATATTACTTTGCAGAACGAGAGCTTTTTTTCCTTTTCGTCATTAAGGATCAGTTTTTATTCATCCTTTTCGACAATCTCTGACATACCCGAGGATGTGATCTACGAGCTCCCTCCCCATTCAAGGATACAGAAAAAGACCGGACTGCTCTGCAAATATCGAGGGCAATATGACGTGGGTGTAAAGCAGATCTGCGTCACTGATTTTCTCGGAGTTTTTTCACTTACATTTAATATAAAGGAACCCCTCAATGTCATAGTTGCACCCGCAAGACTCAGGCTGTTTGACAGTTTTACCGAAGGTGAAATGCAGGATGCCGACAGCGAGAACCGGGCATATCGCAGCATGCCGGATATCCCGGTGCGTGAATACCTGCCCGGTGATGATATACGTTTTGCTAACTGGAAAGCCAGCGCCGTTACCGGCAAGGTGATGGTAAGGGAACTGACAGGTGAGGAAAGAAGCGGGATAGCGATAGTGCTGGATCCCCGCAGATACGGTGAGGATCCTTTTGAATATCTTCCGCCCGAAAATAAAGTGACGGAATGTGTTCTCGGCCTCGCACTCTATTATCTTGAACATAATATACCTGTTGATGTATATCTTCAGGAAAGGGAAAAATCAGTCTGCAAACTGACGGCGCCTAAAGACTATGAGCTATTATACGAAAAGCTGACCGGCTTTTGTTTCAGTGAGGAAAGGGATATGACCGGGCTGCTTACTGATTCGCCGGAGTTGTCCGGATACCGCATGCTCATTTATGTATTGCAAAAATGGGATGCCGGGACTGTTGCAGTGACAGAAAGCCTGAACACGACGGGAGTTCCGTCAAGGATATATCTGATAGATGATAAGGATTTTGATAAGGAGAGTACAGCGGCAGGGGATACCTTGCTGATACCTGTCGGATGCGAAACAGTGATCGGGGAGGGACTTAATTGATAAACGCAGCATATGACCTGCTTTTCATATTGCCTTTAGTGCTTGCGGGCTATTCCGGCGCGTATTCTTTTATAGTTCCACAAGATGAAACTGTCGGGCTTATCAGATATCTGCTGCCCGTACTTATAACTGCTGTCTGCCTTTCATATAAACATATGAAAAACAAAGGACGCATAATCATAAGCGCAGTGCTGCTTACGGGAATGCTCGGCTTTTTCCTGAATCTTCCGGCCGGGGAACGTCTTAAAGGGCTCGGAACTTACGAAGCAGTATTTGAACTGGCGCTTATATGCTTCGGACTTTATCTTGCAGGGGAGCTGTTCAACAGGAGTCTTAAGCTGAGATGCGTTGTCTCCGGTCTGATGTTTCTGGCTCTTCCGATAAGTATGGTATGCGGATACACTGCAGGCAAGATGTGCAGTAGTATGGTACTGCTGTATCTTTTGCTGAATCTGACCGATCTGTATCAATATGTTTCAAATAAAGAAGGAGACACCGGGAGAGAGAAGCATCTGTGTTTTGTGGCGCCTTTTATACTTGGGGCTTTTCTTGTTATCGCGATCATTCCTGTTTCCGAAAAACCATATGACTGGGCAATTGTCAGAAGGATCGGCGGTTTGGTAAAGGAAGCCGTGATCGATCTTGCCGACAGACTCTTTGTATCGGATGAGGGAGGCGAAGCTTTTATAGGTTTTTCCGGCAGGGGTACGCTTAACGGAAAGATAAAAAAGAATGATTCGGTATCGCTTATACTGAACACCATGAACGGCAATGACCAAAATCTCTATATAGCAGGCAGATATTTTAATGAATTTAACGGAAGAAGCTGGGAGAACGGCTTTGATACGGATAAAGATGAGAGCCGCATGGATGCGGTGGAAACGGTATGCGCCGCAATGGAGGATACAAAAGACGGCAGGATGACCGATGTGATAATGAAGATATCACTTGATATCTATTGCAGGGATAAACGACTGAAGAATCTCTTTATCCCGTCAAAAGCCTATGTGATAAGAGAAGATGAGGAAAAGCCCGGAAGAGCTTTCAAGACGGCGTACTATAAATTAAACCGCAGAAACGATATCTTTGCTGCGCTGATTGACAGGGAAAATGATATCGACAGCACTTCCTGGGATGAAGCATGTAAAGAACTCGGGATAAAAGACGGGAACATATCATATGAAGCCTATTTGTCATATAGAAACAATATGAACGAAAGATATGGGGAATCAACTGCTATATCCGAAAAAATGAAAGTATATATGGATGAGCTTTTTGAGGGAGCAGACAGTGATTATGAAAAATGCTGCCGTATCGAAGAGAGTTTGCGTGAAGGCAGATATTCCAATGAGCCCGGAGAGCTGCCGGAGAATATCAATGATGCGGCTTCATATCTTGACTGGTTCATGTTTGAAAAGAAAGAAGGTTATTGCAGCCACTATGCCACGGCCTTTGTATTGCTGGCAAGGAGCAGCGGGATGAAGGCAAGGTATGTTCAGGGTTTTATGACAAAGCTTAACAGTATCGGAGACAGTGAAGTACATGCCGATGCAGCTCATGCCTGGGCCGAAGTATATTTTGAAGGTGTAGGCTGGATCGGCTTTGAACCTACACCCGGATACGGGAGCAGAAAAGGCTGGAAAACCTATGCGGAAATTGAGGCAGAGAAGAGTGAGGTTGAAAGAAAGTATGCTGATCCTCATCAGGGAGAGGGTGAGGAAAGCGAAGAGCCGGGGATCGAAGGTGCAGAGGAAAATAAAAAAATTGAAATACCCTGGGAGAAGATACTGATCCCTGTTTTCTCGGGAGCGGTACTTGCGCTTATACTCTTTATCGCAGATGGTATGTATAAGAGAAAGA
This sequence comes from Lachnospiraceae bacterium, assembly GCA_016281335.1. GTDB lineage: Bacteria > Bacillota > Clostridia > Lachnospirales > Lachnospiraceae > NK4A136. The sequence goes on from JAEEIK010000133.1 coordinate 106,687, forward strand.
AATACAGGGCAATGAGCGAAAAGGAAAAATGTCTGTTCCTGTGCAGACAATACCTGCACTATTTCAGACGCATAGGCTGCACACGTGATGAATACGAGACTCTGGGTGAATTCCGGACAAGGGCTTCAGAAATATCAGAGGATAAATATCTGGCTTTTCTGGATATATATGAGCGCCTGCTGTATGCTGATGAAAATGCCGATGAAGGCAGAAGGAAAGAACTCGAAGCTATGAAAAAACCGCTTTGTTCATATATAAAAGAAAGAAAAAAAGAACTGAAAAGAGAAAATACAGTGGAAGATAATGAGCAAATACTTGACTTTTGAAAGAGAGTAGAGGTATAATAGCACTCGTGCGAAATCTAAAGCATAGTTTACGGCTGAGGAGGGAGGTTGAGTTTAGGTGTCAAGGATAGAAGTAAAGCCGAATGAAGATTTGGAAAGCGCATTACGCCGTTTCAAGAGAAGCTGCGCAAAGGCAGGTATCCAGCAGGAGATCCGTAAGCGTGAGCATTATGAGAAGCCCAGCGTAAGACGCAAGAAGAAATCCGAAGCCGCAAGAAAACGCAAATACAATTGATCATAAGATCATGATATAAAAACCGCCTTTTCAGGCGGTTTTTTTTGCCTCTTCACAAACGGGATATCTTGTGATAAAATGTCAAGGCACTACAAAATGTGGTAGCCGGGGAGGGCGTTTTGGAAGCCATAGTATTTCTGATAACAAGCCTTATCACTTTCCTTGCGGGAGTGCTTGCGCATGATCTTAATAATATAAAGACAAGGAAGTATCTGCTTCATTCGGATAAGATCAAAAAGGATCTTTCTTTTGTGATCCTCTCGGATCTGCACGGCAGGAGCTTCGGAGAGGATAACGAACAGCTTATAGATAAGATAGAGGCATTAAAGCCCGATATGGTGATCATGTCGGGAGATATCATGACGGCCAAGGATCCCTTCTTTTCAATAGAAAGGGGAGTGGACAGGACAGAGAGCCTGATAAAGAGGCTCGCAGAGAAATATCCGGTATATTTCGGACCGGGCAATCACGAGGAAAGGATTAAGTGGGAACAGTGGAAGTATTCCTTTTCTTATGAAGATATGATGCGGCGTTTTAAGGAAGCGGGAGCCGTGATCTTAAGTAATCAAAGCGTTGATATAGATGAATATAATCTGCGCATAAGCTGTCTGAACATGCCGGAGAAGTATTATAAAAAAGGAAATAAAGGACTTCATGAGTCGGATATGGATAGGTTGATGGGAAAGGCCCGGGCGGAAAGATATCAGATACTGATAGCTCATAATCCGGAGTATGTACCGACCTATGCTGCCTGGGGAGCGGATCTTTCGATTTCAGGTCATTACCACGGCGGCCTGGTAAGATTGCCCTTATTCGGAGGACTTATCAGTCCCAAGCTGGAAATCTTTCCTAAATACAGTGGGGGAGTCTATCACAAGGGCGGAAAGAGGCAGATAGTAAGCTGCGGATTGGGAACGCATACATATCCTTTAAGGTTTTTCAATCCTGCGGAGCTGACATATGTAAAAATGGAAAAGGAGCAGAGTAATGGCATTACAGGTTAAACTTGAAGTTTTTGAAGGTCCCCTGGATCTCTTGCTTCACCTTATTGAAAAAAACAAGGTGGATATCTATGACATACCCATAGTCGAGATCACGGCCCAGTATCTTGAATATATAAAGGCTATGGAAAGCGAAGACATGGATGTGATGAGTGAATTCCTCGTTATGGCCTGCACACTTCTTGATATAAAGAGCAGAATGTTGCTTCCCAGAGAGGTGGATGAACAGGGCGAGGAAGTGGATCCGAGAGCCGAGCTGGTACAGAAGCTGCTTGAGTATAAGATGTATAAATACATGGCTTACGAACTCAAGGACAGATATGTGGATGCGGGAAAAGCAGTCTATAAGAAACCAAGCATACCCGATGCCGTGCTGCAGTACAGAGAGCCGCTGGATTACGACAAGCTGGTCGGGGACCTGAATCTTAAGAAACTGAACAGTATTTACCAGGATGTGCTGAAGCGTGTCGAAGACAGGATAGATCCGATACGTTCCAAATTCGGTAACATCACAAGGGATGAAGTGAGCCTTGAAAACAAACAGCGGCAGATCATCGACTATCTAAATGAGCATGAGATCTGCTCTTTCAGAGAACTGCTGGAAGAACAGCACAGAAAGATAGATGTGATCGTAAGTTTCCTGGTAGTGCTGGAACTGATCAAAATGGGACAGATAGTGATAAAACAGGACAATATCTTTGATGATATCCTGATAGAACGGGCACAGGATGCGGCCCTTGTAAGTCTCGGCGAGGATTTCGCCATACTGTAAGGAGAATAATGACCGATGGAAGATCTCGGAATAATAAATGAAGTAGAACTTGATAAGGTAAATGAGAGTGAAGCAGTCGTAAATACGGAAGAGCAGGCGCAGCCGGCAAAAGAGGAGGAAGAGGGCAGCCTGAAAAAACCGGAAAATCCGGCGGCTGCAATAGAAGCGGTGCTGTTTGCCAGCGGCAATTCGGTTAGCAAGGATAAGCTCTGCGAGATACTGTCGCTTACACGTGAGGAACTTGATGCGGCTGTAGCGGAACTCACGGAACGATATTCACAGGATGACAGAGGCATCAATATAACCGAACTGGATGATGCCCTGCAGCTGGGAACCAAGGGCGAGTATTATGAATATCTGATAAAACTGTCAAAGAGCGCCAAGCAGTATTCACTGTCGGATACCGTTATAGAGACACTTTCGATAATCGCATACAAGCAGCCTGTGACCCGTGCGCAGATAGAAAGCATCAGGGGCGTCAGCTCCGATCATGCGATCAACAGGCTTTTGGAGTATGATCTGATAGAAGAGGTGGGGCGGCTGGAGGCACCGGGTAAGCCTTTGCTTTTCGGAACCACCGAGCAGTTCTTAAGAAGTTTCGGTGTAAAGAATGTGGGTGAGCTGCCTACGATATCACCGGAGATCATGGAAGATTTTAAACTTCAGGCTGAGGCTGAAGCGGGGGCAGAAGCCACGGACGAAGCCGGTGAAGAAGGGCCTGTGACCGTAGAAATCTGAGGAAAAATTAGTACTTTCATTTTATAACTTCCTATGATATAATCATTTTCGTGCGCAATTTGTACTTGTACAATTTTTTATAGTATTAAATGGAGGAATGAACAAATGAGTAGTTCAACAAGCCAGGCGGGCAGAAGAATAGAATCTCTGCTCGATGAAAAAAGTTTCGTTGAAATCGGCTCCCTTGTAAGAGCACGTGCGACTGATTTCAATATGAAACCTGACGATACCCCGTCTGACGGCGTGATCACGGGCTACGGCACCATTGATGGCGCCAGAGTCTATGTTTACAGCCAGGACGCTTCTGTGATGGGCGGCAGTATCGGCGAAATGCATGCAAAGAAGATCTGTAACCTTTATGATCTTGCGATGAAGACGGGAACACCGATCATAGGTATCCTTGATTCTTCGGGAGTACGTCTGCAGGAGTCTACCGATGCTCTCAATGCTATCGGTGAGATCTACCAGAAGGCTTCAATGGCCAAGGGTGTTGTACTGCAGATAGCAGCTGTATACGGAAACTGCGGCGGTGGTCTTTCACTGATCCCCGCGCTTTCCGATTTTACCTTTATGGAGACAAAGGCAAAACTCTTTGTTAACTCTCCCGATGCGATACCCGGCAATTACACTGCAAAGAATGACACTTCTGCCTGCGCTTTCCAGAGCGAAGACAGCGGCAATGCTGATTTTGTAGGTGATGCGGATACTATCGCAGCCCAGATAAGACAGCTGGTGGGAATGCTTCCCGCAAACAATGAGGATGTGGCTGTCATTGATTCTACAGACGATCTGAACAGGGCAGTGGAAGGCGCTGCCGGATGTGCTTCAGATACCTCCATTTTGCTTTCCAATATAGCGGATGATAACCTCTTCGTTGAAGCAGGCGCTGCATACGCAAAAGAAATGGTTACGGGCTTTATACGTCTTGACGGTATCACCGTAGGCTGTGTTGCCAACAGAAACGAAGTGATAGGTGAGGATGGCAAGGCCGCAGAAAAATTCGACGGTGTTCTTACCGTCAAGGGCTGCCGCAAGGCCGCAGATTTCATCTATTTCTGTGACAGCTTCGGCATTCCCGTACTTTCAATAACAAATGTCAAGGGTTATGAAGCAAGCATGTGCTCCGAGAAGAATATCGCAAGAGCTGCAGCTGAGCTGATCGGCGCATTCACCAACTGCGATGTTCCCAGGGTTAACCTTATAGTAGGAAAAGCTCTCGGAAGCGCTTATGCTGTAATGAATTCCAAAGCCTGCGGTTGTGATCTCACATACTGCTGGCCCGATGCCGAGATAGGCGCAATGGAATCCAAGCTTGCTGCCAAGCTGATATCCAAGGACGCCGCTGATATAAACAAGACTGCAGATGCTCTTGCCAGTCTCCAGAACAGCGCAGCCGGAGCTGCCGCTCACGGATATGTTGACGGCGTGATCGAACCCGACGATACCAGAAAGCATCTTATATATGCATTTGAAATGCTCTTTGCATAAAAAACCGGAGGAAAGGATAAGAGTAATGAAGAAAAAGATTCAAATACTCATGCTCATGTTGGTAAGTATCTTTGCTTTTGCCGGTTGCGGTAAGGAACCCGATCATATCTCTGCGGCGGATATGGAGACTATCATCCAGTATGATGTCCAGAGAACACAGGGGACCTTTGCGGATCCCGCAAGCATATATCAGATCATCCAGCTTTTTTCCGCGCAGATCGAAAGCGGAGTGATCGATGACGGGTATCTTAATGTTATGGAACACAACATTAAAAAATCCGGAGAGAGCCGCAAGGAAGATGCAGTGATCTTAAAGGGTATAAGATCTTACATGGATAACCTTGAAGATATCGGCAATCCCCGCCTGGCAGATGAAATGACACCCTATTATTACATAGTGAAAGAAGACAGCTATACTGCTGTCATGGATCTGAAGGGTGATAAGCATGATGCTACCATCGAGTATGTCTACAATGAGTTCAATGAACTTGAAAACATCAACGTAAGTGTACAGCTTCTGCTGAATGAGTCTATGAAGAAAGCCGGAGTCAATACCCTGATTGGTATGGGGACGGTGTTCTGCATGCTGATACTCATAATGTTCATTATCATGGCTCTCGGTCTGGTGCCTAAGGTAGTTGATTCCTTCAAGAGCAATGAGACTGAAAAGGAAGCATCCATAGATAACACCATAGCAGGAATAATCGAAAGAGAAGAAGCTGCAGACACAGATGATAACGAGCTGATCGCCGTGATCGCCGCAGCCATAGCGGCAGCATCCGAAGCGTCGTCAGTTTCAACAGATAACTTTGTAGTACGCAGTATCAAGAGAATCAGATAATATTAGGAGGAATAAACAATGAAAAACTATACTATAACCGTTAACGGAAACGTTTATGATGTTACTGTTGAGGAAGGCGCTTCCACAGGCGCAGCTGCTGCAGCTCCCAAGGCTGCCGCTCCCGCTCCCAAGAAGGCTGCACCCGCAGCACCCAAGGCTGCTTCTGCAGGCGCAGGAAACATAAAGATCGAAGCCGGCGCTGCAGGTAAGGTATTTAAGATCGAGAAGAATGTCGGTGATTCCGTAAAGAAGGGTGATGCAGTGCTGATCATCGAAGCTATGAAGATGGAGATCCCTCAGGTAGCTCCGGAAGACGGAACCGTAGCAAGCATTGATGTTGCTGTAGGTGACGCATGTGAAGCAGGACAGGTACTGGCAACACTGAAATAATTGATTCTATCGGAGGTAAGTTACAATGGGTGAGATTTTAAATAATCTGCTCGGCCAGATGGCGTTCATGAATCCGGACTTTTCATATAAGAACGTGATCATGATCTGCGTTGCGCTCTTCTTTCTGTTTCTGGCTATCAGGTACGAGTTTGAGCCCCTTCTGCTTCTGCCTATCGCATTCGGTATGTTGCTGGTAAACATCTATCCGGACATAATGCAGAGCATTGAGGACTCGCCTAACGGTACGGGCGGATTACTGTATTACTTTTATCTTTTGGATGAGTGGGCTATACTGCCGTCACTCATATTCCTGGGCGTAGGCGCCATGACGGATTTCGGTCCCCTGATCGCCAACCCCACCAGCTTCCTTCTGGGAGCAGCAGCGCAGTTCGGTATCTTCGCTGCATACTTCGGAGCACTCTTTGCAGGCGCAATGGGATGGGCAGACTTTAACGACAAGGCTGCAGCAGCTATATCAATAATCGGTGGCGCTGACGGTCCTACATCCATCTTCCTTGCAGGCAAGCTCCAGCAGACCAAATACCTGGGACCCATCGCTGTGGCAGCTTACTCATACATGTCACTGGTTCCCATCATTCAGCCTCCTATCATGAAGGCACTTACGACAAAAGAAGAGAGAAAGATCAAGATGGCACAGCTTCGTCCGGTATCCAAGCTTGAGAAGATCCTCTTCCCCATAATCATAACCATAGTAGTTTGTCTTATACTGCCCACAACGGCTCCTCTCGTAGGTATGCTGATGCTCGGTAACCTCTTCAGAGAGTCAGGCGTGGTAAGACAGCTGACAGATACGGCATCTAATGCGCTTATGTACATCGTGGTCATCATCCTCGGTACTTCCGTTGGCGCTACCACATCGGCAGAAGCTTTCCTGAATACCGATACACTCTTCATAGTAGCTCTCGGTCTGGTAGCTTTCGCCTTCGGTACTGCTGCGGGTGTTCTCTTCGGAAAGATCATGTGTGTGCTGACGAAAGGCAAGGTCAATCCGCTGATCGGTTCGGCAGGCGTATCCGCGGTGCCTATGGCCGCCAGAGTTTCCCAGAGGGTAGGTGCGGAATCCGATCCCACCAACTTCCTGCTGATGCATGCCATGGGACCCAACGTTGCCGGAGTTATCGGTACTGCCGTGGCTGCAGGTACATTCATGGCTATATTCGGTGTGATCTAATTAGGAGGATAAGATAATGTCAAAGAATAACAATAATAATGAGGGTAATGCACCCGTAGCAAAGAAGCCTATCGGTATCACAGAGACCATACTCCGTGATGCGCATCAGTCTCTTATAGCAACACGTATGCCTACCGAAGTGATGCTTCCCATACTGGACAAGCTTGACAAAGTAGGATATCACTCAATAGAGTGCTGGGGCGGAGCAACTTTCGATGCATCCTTACGTTTCCTTAAGGAAGATCCCTGGGAAAGATTAAGGAAGATCCGTGACGGTCTTAAGAATACCAAGACACAGATGCTCTTCAGAGGACAGAATATCCTCGGTTACAGACCTTACGCAGATGATGTGGTTTATAAGTTTGTTGAGAAGTCCATTGCAAACGGTATCGATATCATCCGTATATTCGACTGCCTGAATGATCTTCGTAACCTTCAGGCTGCCGTAGATGCAACCAACAAGATCAAGAAGCAGGAGGGAAGAGGAGAGTCCCAGATAGCTCTTTCCTATACCCTCGGTGATGCATATACGCTTGATTACTGGGCTTCAATGGCTAAGAAGATCGAGGAGATGGGAGCTGATTCCATCTGTATCAAGGATATGGCAGGTCTGCTTGTTCCTTACAAGGCAGAAGAACTTGTTAAGACACTTAAGAGCGCTACCAAGCTTCCTATCCAGTTGCATACTCACTACACCTCAGGTGTGGCTTCAATGACCTACTTAAAGGCAGTTGAGAGTGGTGTGGACGTTATCGACTGCGCTATGTCACCTTTTGCTCTTGGTACTTCACAGCCCGCTACAGAAGTTATGGTTGAGACTTTCAAGGGCACACCATACGATACAGGTTATGATCAGAAGCTTCTGGCTGAGATAGCTGATTACTTCAGACCATACAGGGAAGAGTGCCTCGCAAACGGTCTTCTTTCACCGAAGGTACTGGGTGTTAACATCAAGACACTGCTTTATCAGGTACCCGGCGGTATGCTTTCCAACATGGTATCCCAGCTTAAAGAGCAGAATGCGGAAGATAAATACAATGAAGTGCTTGAAGAGATCCCCAGAGTTCGTAAGGACTGCGGTGAGCCTCCTCTGGTTACACCTTCATCACAGATTGTCGGAACACAGGCTATTTTCAACGTCCTCATGGGCGAGAGATACAAGATGGCTACCGGTGAGTTCAAGGATCTGCTCCGCGGTAACTACGGTCAGACAGTTAAGCCGATGAACCAGGAAGTTATCGATAAAGTCATCCCCGGCGAGAAACGTTCGACTGCAAGAAGCGCCGAAGCTACCGGACATGACAAGCCTGAGCTTGAGAGCATCGAGGCAGAGATGAAGCAGTATAAGCAGCAGGAAGAGGATGTGCTCTCTTATGCACTGTTCCCTCAGGTTGCTACTGACTTCTTCAAGTATCGTGAAGCTCAGCAGACCAAGGTTGATGCCGCAAAGGCTGATGCAGAGAATAAGGCTTATCCTGTATAAGTATATCTGAAATGATCATGAGCCGGTGTTGCCGTTATGACAACGCCGGCTCTGTATTTAAAGGGGTTATAATATAATGCTTGAAGAGATCAAAAAAAGATACGACCTTATGAGCAAGGGGCAGAAGCGTATCGCGGATTATATCAGCGATAATTATGAGCAGGCTGCCTTTATGACAGCAGCAAGACTCGGAGAGGCCGCTAAGGTGAGTGAGTCCACCGTCGTACGTTTTGCGGTGATGATGGGCTATGCGGGTTATACCGAGTTTCAGGAGGAGATGGCCGGCCGTATACGTGAAAAACTGGTCTCACCTAAAAAAACACTTACCAATCATTACAGGGAAAATAAGAACGATCTGCTGCGCGGAGTACTGGTGGCCGATGCGCAGAATATCGTTGATACCATACATCTTGTTGATTCCGGGGCTTTTGAAAGGGCCGTGGATATCATTGAAAGCGCAAGAAAGGTGTATATAGTGGGCATAAGGACCTGTGCCCCCTTGGCCTCTTACCTTGCATATTATCTTAATATGATCAGGGAGGACGTGATCAGCGTTACCTCACCTAACATAACCGAATTATATGAACAGCTGTACTGGATGAATTCCGAGGATGCGCTGTTAGGCATAAGCTTTCCGAGATATTCCTTAAGGACGCTGAAAGCCATGGAGTTCGGGAATGAAAGGAATGCAAGACTCATAACCATAAGTGACAGCGAGTATTCTCCGATGAACATGTACTCCTCATGCAATCTCTGGGCCAAGACCGATATGGTGACGGTGGCTGATTCGCTGGTGGCACCAATGAGTATAATAAATGCTTTGACGGTAGCGCTGTTTATGAGAAATGAAGAGAAAGTTACGAAGAATCTTAAGGATATGGAAAAGGTCTGGAATGATTTCCAGATATATGAAACCGACGATATGACCAAGATAGGCGAATGAAGATAGCAGTTATAGGAGGGGGAGCCGCAGGAATGATGGCGGCTGCTGTCGCTGCGGAGGCAGGAGCCAAAGTAACCCTCTATGAAAAAAACGAAAAACTCGGAAAGAAGCTTTTCATTACCGGTAAGGGCAGATGCAATCTGACCAACAGCTGTGATGATGCCGATTTCTTTTCGAATGTAATGAGCAATCCGAAATTCTTATACAGTGCGATCTATGGCTTTGATCAGGAAAGAGTCAGAGCCTTTTTTGAAGAGAACGGCTGTCCGCTTAAGGAAGAAAGAGGAGGCAGGATATTTCCGCTATCCGATCATTCTTCTGATGTGATAAAAACTCTGGAAAAAGTCCTTAAAAGAAACTCTGTCGATATCAGGCTTAATACAAGGATAAGCTTTGTTGAAAAGAAAGCTGAGGGCTTTCTGATAAGGACAAATGCCGGTGAGGATAATGTTGAACGTGTGATACTTGCCTGCGGAGGACCGGCTTATCCCTCAACAGGAGCGGATATGAAAGGCTATTCCCTGGCAGAGAACCTGGGACACAGCAAGACGGGACTGTATCCGGCGCTCGTGCCTTTGGAAGTAGAGGAAGTTGAAGAATGCAAGGCAGTGATGGGACTGGCGCTGAAAAATGTCTCGCTTTGCATGAAGAGCAGCGGTAAAAAGATATATGAGGGATTCGGGGAAATGCTCTATACCCATTTCGGCTTAAGCGGCCCGCTTGTATTAAGCGCCTCATCCGTATACAGCGGAAAATACGGAGAAAAAGAGACAAAACTTTTCATTGACCTGAAACCTGCGCTATCGCATGAACAGCTGGACAAACGTATTCTCAGGGATTTTGAGGAGAATATGAATAAGCAGTTTAAGAATGTTCTGCGTCTTCTGTTACCGGGAAGTCTCGCGGAAGTATTTCCGAAAAGGGTGGAGATAAGCCCGGATAAATATGTAAGGGAGATAAGCAGGGCCGAAAGGGAAAGGCTGGTAAAGGTTTTAAAGAGCCTTGAATATACGGTAACGGGGACCAGAGGCTTTGAGGAAGCCATAATAACAAAAGGCGGTATAAAGGTTAAGGAAGTGGATCCCTCCACTATGGGATCAAAACTCGTAAAAGGTTTATATTTTGCGGGTGAGATGCTGGATGTGGATGCACTTACCGGAGGATATAATCTCCAGATAGCCTGGTCGACAGGATATGCGGCCGGCAAAGCAGCAGCGGAGGAAGTATGGGAATAATCGAGAATCCCGAGAGAAACGGACATCTGATATATTCCAAAAATACAAGACGGCATGAATACGGCTACAGGGCAAGGGTAAGGAAACAGCGTATAAAGATATTGCTGACAGTCCTTGCAATTGTACTCGTACTCGCTGCCGGTGTTTTTGCAGTGGTCAGGATTGTAAAAAAGATAAGCTCGATGAAGCAGGAACCGGAGAAAGAGGTTATTGCACTTGAAGGCTTTGATGATCCGGATAAGCCTGCAGCTGAAGAGATAGTCGGTGAATTTGTTGAAACCGAGATACCTGAAGAAACAGAGAAGCTTCCTTTTTTTGAAGGTTATGAGGTTTATAAGGACAGCGAAACCAAAGCGATCTACAGTGAAGAGATCATCAGCAATTATGCCATACTGATAGATCTTCAGACCGGACACGTGGTTGCCGAAAGAAACGGTTTTTCAAAGATGTATCCGGCATCCATGACCAAGGTGCTGACTCTGCTTGTGGCCGTTGAACATCTTGATGATATGACTGCTACGTTTACTATGACCCAGGATATAGCAGACTTTGTTTACAAGAACGACTGCTCTCAGGTGGGCTATTCCGTTGGCGAAACAATGACCATGAGAGAACTGCTCTTCGGACTTATAATGCCATCCGGCGGGGATGCTGCCCTTGCGCTTGCAAGATGCGTGGCAGGAGATACGGAAAGCTTCGTGGAAATGATGAATGACAAAGTCAGGGAACTGGGACTTTCCGATGTGGCGCATTTTACGAATCCGATAGGCATATTTGATGAAGAAAACTATTGTACTCCTGCAGCCATGGCAATGATCATGAAAGCCGCTCTGGAAAACTCAACCTGCAGGGAAGTACTGGGACAGCATATATATAAGACTGAACCCACCGAGGAACATCCTGAGGGCATCACTCTCAGCAATCTTTTCTTAAGACGTATCGAAGATAAGGAGACCGGGGGAGAAGTGCTCGGAGCAAAGACCGGCTATGTTAACGAGTCGGGTAACTGTGCGGTAAGCTATTCGATACAAAACAGCGATAACAGATATATCTGTGTGACCGGGGGCTCAAAAGGCGCCTGGAGATGCATATACGATCATTGTGATATCTATACCGGCTTTGCCGAGTAAGCTTACTCAAGGATATCCCTGGGACTGATACCTTCGGTTTTGAATTCCGGAAGGGCGGGGACTTCGGGAGTATATGCAAGAGGAATGCGGCTTACCGGCATGGAATTCTGCAGACGGCTGATATTCCTGCAGGTCTCATCCAGTTCGCCGTCTATCCAGGAAAAATCAATTATACCGCGGCTAAAGCTCTTGTCGACGGAAGCTTCCTTAAGGATAAACTCTCTTTTGATGGGGGGGATGCGTACGGAACCGCCGCTTCCTATGTCATCGGAATATCCGCCTGTAGAAAGAGTGAGTTTGTAATCATGCTTACCCGAGGGCTTTACGCGCACATCCATTTTTCCGTTGTATTTAGCATAGGTGCTCTGCATAAGATTGGAGATCTGAACCAGTTCGGCAAGTTCCTCAAGCCTGACGCATAATGCCTTTAAGTTTTCATCGGAATCCATAAGGCCTCTGAATCTCATAGGGAAGAGCATAAGCTTGAGTTTCCCTGCGAGTATTGAAAAAAGCCCCAGCTTAGGATCTGAAGCCGGATCTATCACGGGAAGATAAGCCTGTCTGAATGACTGTATTTCGTCGATGGCAAGCTTTATGTCTTCATAGCTGTTTCTGCTGTAGATAAGCTCGGTTCTCATGCTTCGGGACTCTTTTCAAGCTTACGCAGCAGCGTGACAGCATCAAAAAGCGGACGTTTTACCATATGTTCAGGACCCACGCGGTTTATCATTTCTTCGATCATGTCCTCTATATACTCATCGGTATATAAGCCGTCCGGGCGAAGATAATCAAGAGCAGAGATGCGGGAAGTAAGACCGCTGTCTACAAGACTTCTTTTGAGCTTTACTACGGCTTCATCATATTCTTCGGCAGTTTCGTTTTCACGGATAAGTAAGAGTTTCATATGGACCTCCTTAGGAAAGAGTTAACCTGAGTGTGTTGTGCCCCTCATCAGTCAGCCTAAAGGCTGACAGCTTCTCCCCGGGGGGAGAAGCCTTTAATCAATTATAATATAGTTATGTGAGAAAGACAATAAAAGGTCTTGAAATCAGCAAATTATTGAGGTAATATCAGAAATGAATGAAATAGAATCCAGGAGTTTGATATGTCTTTAAGTATGAGAAAAATCATCATATATGCAGCGGCTTTTCTGTCGATGCTCATTTTATTGCCGTTAAAAGTATATGCGGAGCCGGAACTGATGCCGGACGGACAGTATTTTGATACGGAGTATTATGCGGAGCATAATCCCGATGTGGTGAAGGTATGCGGGACATCAAAGGAGAGGCTTTACGCGCATTATCTTGAGTTTGGCCAGGCAGAGGGAAGGGATCCTTTCGATCCGGAACTCTTAAACGATCCCGATGCATTTATGATACCGGGAGCCAATCTGTCACCTATAGATGCAAAGGATGCCTTCACGCTTAAAGGCTATTTCAGCAGATCCGTATTCATCGGTGATTCCATTATGGTGGGATATCACAATCATCTTGCATACACCAAAGACGGTAATATGAGCGGAGCGCAGTTTCTTGCAAAGGTAAGCTACAGCGCGGTACATGCAAATAATGAGGTGGACAAGCTGCATCCTGCTTTCCTGGGTGTAAGCCGCCCGGTCTGGGAGAGTATCTCCATGATGCCGGTTGACAGGGTATTCATAATGTTCGGTACCAATGATCTTGTCAGCTTTTCGCCCGAACAGACGGTGGAGAGGGTAAGCCTGCTCGTTGATAAGATAAAGGCCAAATGTCCTTACGTTGATATCAATATTATCAGCATGACACCGGTATACGCCGGAACCAATAAAGGCTTTTTATCCAATCCCTTTATAGCACAGTATGACCAGCTGATGGCTGTACGCTGCGCCGAGAGAGGCTGGGGCTTTGTCAATCTTCTTCCGGCTATGAGCGATGAGAACGGAAATATCAGAGCCGATTATTCTTCGGATAAATATGTACATCTTACAAATAAGGCATATTCGGAAGTATGGGATCTGGCACTTCAGAATCATGCACTGAGCCAGATAGGAGAGAAGGCCAGGGTGGAAGTAAGGGGCCCGGCGCTTCAGTAATGTAAGTATAGAGGGGGCGGAAGCCCCTTTTTTTATTGTTGCAAAATACTATATCTTGTGTTAAAGTAGAAAAGTATATTTGTATAATTAAAATTTAATTTAGGGAGCAATATATATGGCACAGCTTTGGGGAGGAAGATTTACAAAGGAAACCGACCGGAATGTATATCTTTTTAATGCGTCTATTTCGTTTGACAAGAGATTATACAGACAGGATATAGAAGGAAGCATAGCCCATGCGGTCATGCTTGAAAAGCAGGGCATACTCACAGAAGAAGAAAAGGATGCCATAGTGAAGGGCTTAAGCACCATAAGGAGCAGACTGGAAGAAGGCAGTCTTGAGATAAGCGATGAGTATGAAGATATCCACAGCTTTGTGGAGAGTACACTGACAAAGATGATCGGGGATGCCGGGAAGAAACTGCATACCGGCAGGAGCCGTAACGATCAGGTGGCTCTTGATATGAAGATGTATGTCAGGGGAGAGATCATAGAAATCGACAATCTCCTGAAAGAATTCCAGAAGATACTCCTTAAGATAATGGAAGAGAATCTGGAAACCTATATGCCGGGCTTTACACATATGCAGAAAGCCCAGCCCGTGACTCTGGCTCATCACATGGGAGCATACTTTGAGATGCTAAGAAGAGACAGATCAAGGCTTCAGGATATATATGAGAGGCTTAATATCTGTCCTCTCGGAGCGGGGGCGCTGGCCGGTACTACCTATCCGCTGGACCGCGGATATACCGCATCTCTTCTCGGTTTTGAATCTCCGACGCTGAATTCAATGGATTCTGTATCGGACAGGGATTATGTGATAGAACTCTTAAGCGCGCTTTCAACCATAATGATGCATCTTTCACGTTTCTCAGAAGAGATCATCATATGGAATTCAAATGAATACGGCTTTGTTGAGATAGATGATGCATATTCAACAGGTTCATCCATAATGCCCCAGAAGAAAAATCCTGATATTGCAGAACTTGTAAGAGGTAAAACCGGAAGAGTATACGGGGCGCTGATGGGAATGCTGACAACCATGAAAGGTCTGCCTTTGGCATATAATAAAGATATGCAGGAGGATAAGGAAGGCAGCTTCGATGCTATAGATACCACCAAGGAATGTCTGCTCATGTTCATGCAGATGATGGATACCATGAAGTTCAGGAAAGACGTGATGGCAAGGTCTGCCGCAAAGGGCTTTACAAATGCCACGGATGCGGCTGATTACCTGGTTAAGAGAGGAGTACCATTCAGGGATGCCCACGGAATTATAGGACAGTTGGTGCTATCCTGTATAGAAAAGGGCAAGAGCATAGATGAGATGACCCTGGAGGAATTGAAGAGCATTTCTGAGGTATTCGATGCGGATATCTATGATGCTGTATCACTGAAGACCTGTGTGGAGAAAAGGCTTACGACCGGAGCCCCCGGCATATCGGCAATGAGGGGCGTGATCGCTGAATACAGGAAATATTTAAAGGACTAAGAATAAAGGGAGGAAAAGAAAATGGGAAAGTTAAGAGCAGGAGTACTTGGAGCAACGGGAATGGTAGGACAGAGATTTATCTCTATACTTGAGAATCATCCCTGGTTTGAGGTGACCAAGGTGGCAGCAAGCCCCAGGTCAGCCGGCAAGACATACGAAGAGGCAGTCGGTGACAGGTGGAAAATGGATACACCCATGCCTGAGGCTGTAAAGAAGCTGGTTGTCGCAAACGTAAATGAAGTAGCAGAGGTAGCAAAGGATGTCGATCTGGTATTCTCTGCAGTTGATATGACCAAGGACGAGATAAGAGCGATAGAGGAGGAGTACGCTAAGACAGAAACTCCTGTAGTCTCCAACAACAGCGCTCATCGCTGGACACCGGATGTACCTATGGTAGTGCCCGAAATCAATCCGGAACATATGCGTGTCATCGAGTTCCAGAAGAAGAGACTGGGTACCGAGAGAGGCTTTATAGCTGTTAAGCCCAACTGCTCCATACAGAGCTACGCGCCGGTGCTCACTGCATGGAAAGAGTTTGAACCTTACGAAGTGGTGGCAACCACATATCAGGCTATAAGCGGCGCAGGAAAGACCTTCAAGGACTGGCCTGAGATGGTTGGAAACATCATTCCCTACATCGGCGGTGAGGAAGAAAAGAGCGAGAAGGAACCTTTACGTATCTGGGGTGAGATAAAGGACGGAGTGATAGTTCCGGCAACAAGCCCCGTGATCACCTGCCAGTGCATACGTGTGCCGGTGCTTAACGGACATACTGCTGCAGTATTTGTTAAGTTTAAGAAGAAAGCTGCCAAAGAGGAGCTTATAGACAGACTCGTCAACTTCTCCGGAGAACCTCAGAGACTGGGACTGCCCAGCGCTCCGAAGCAGTTCATCCAGTATCTTGAGGAGGACAACCGTCCACAGGTAACTCTTGATGTGAACTATGAAAACGGTATGGGCATCAGCGTCGGCAGACTTCGTGAAGATACCGTATATGACTGGAAGTTCGTGGGACTTTCACACAATACCTTAAGAGGCGCTGCAGGCGGAGCTGTTGAATGTGCGGAACTTCTTAAAGCCATGGATTATATAAAGGAAAAATAAAGAGTAATGTTTGTAGGCAGGAAGAAGGAATGCAGGTTCCTTGAAGACAACTTCAAAAAGGAAGGCAGTAACCTGCTGGTTCTGTATGGACATAAAGGCGTCGGAAAGACCGGCCTGGTTTTCCATTTTGCCAGAAAGATGCATATGCATTATTATGCCGCGAGACCCTGTGCAGAGGAAGAACAGATACTTCTCTGGAACAGGGAACTTGCGGATGCGGGAAACAGCGGAAAAACTGATGCGGAATACGGTAAAGACGGTTTTGATGCCATCTTCGGACGCATATATGACGGAACCGAAGATAACAACGGAAAGAAACTGATCGTCATAGATGAGTTTCAGAATATCATCAAGTATTCCGAGACCTTTATGGTAAGCCTCCTTAAATTCATAAAGGAAGCCGAAAGTCCTGTTATGGTCCTTCTTCTCTCCTCGTCCATAAGTTTTGTGGAGAATGATTTCGTACCCAGGATAGGTTCTTTAGCTCTTGGCATCAGCGGATTCTTCAAAGTTCCGGAGCTGGGTTTTGTTGATATAGTCAATTATTTCTCGGGCAAGACCACCAAGGAATGCATGGAGATATACAGTATTCTGGGCGGGATACCTCTTTATTGGAGCCATTTTGACAAGGACTTAAGCATTAAGGATAATCTTATCAAAAATGTTCTTGCGCCGGGCTGTTTCTTAAGGGAAGAAGGCAGCCGTCTTGTCAGCGCGGAACTCCGGGAACTGAACGTATACTGTACCATACTTTCCTGTATGGCTAACGGAGAAAATAAATTAAATGACCTGCATCTCCATACGGGTTATTCGAGAGCAAAGATAAGCGTATATATCAAGAATCTGATGGAAAGGGAACTGGTAGAAAAAGTATTTCCTTTCGACAATGCTTCCAACACAAATGCAAAGAAAGGTTTATACAGGATATCCCTGAGATTTCTTCAGTTCTATTTCCGCTTTATCTTCAGCAATCTGTCGGCGCTTGAATTTTTAAGCCCTTCAGCCTTTTATGACAGCTATGTTGAGCCGCTGCTGGCAGCATTCCATCAGGAGAACTTCAGAAAAGTATGCTTTGAATATCTGGAGATACTTAATGAGAACGGCATGCTTCCGATCAAAGCAAGCAAGAGCGGTGAATGGGTCGGCAAGGAAGGCAGCATAGATATAGTAATGCAGGATGAGGAGTGGGAAAGTCTGCTGGCATTCTGCAGCTGGGATAAGGAAGAGTTGGGCACGGATGATCTGGATTCCTATCTCAAGATCATAGAGAATGCGAGACTGCATCCGGATTACGTATATCTCTTTGCGGCTGGCCGCTTCACCGAAGAGCTTAAGAAACTGGCTGAAGAGAACCGCAATGTGCGTCTGGTAGATATCGATACGCTTTAAGGTGGTAAATGGGAAAAGCTTTATATATAGCGGAGAAACCTTCCGTAGCTGCAGAGTTCGCAAAAGCCCTGAAGCTGAACATGAAAAAATATGACGGTTATCTGGAATCGGAGGAAGCCATAGTCACCTGGTGTGTCGGACATCTCGTGAGCATGAGTTATCCGGAGAGCTATTCACCGGAACTTAAAAGATGGAGTTTTGCAACGATCCCGTTTATTCCGGATAAATATAAATATGAGGTGATACCTTCAACCAGGAAACAGTTCGGTATCGTTTCTTCTCTTTTGAAGAGACCCGAGGTGGAGACCATATATGTCTGTACCGACTCCGGAAGAGAAGGAGAATATATATATCGTCTGGTGGAGCAGGAAAGCGGCATCAGCGGCAAAACAAGAAAGCGTGTCTGGATCGATTCCCAGACCGAAGAAGAGATATTAAGGGGCATAAGGGAGGCAAAAGATCTTTCGGCCTATGATGATCTTGCAAATGCTGCATATCTGCGGGCACAGGAAGATTACCTAATGGGGATCAATTTCTCCAGGGCCCTGACCCTTAAATACGGTACACAGATAAAGAATTATCTGAAAGCAGAGAAAGCTGTAGTTGCGGTAGGGCGTGTGATGACCTGCGTACTCGGAATGGTGACTCTGCGTGAACGGGAAATAAGAAGTTTTGACAAAACACCCTTCTACAGAGTATCCGGCGGTTTTGAGAAAGACGGGGCAGTGATAAACGCCGAATGGAAAGCCGTGGAAGGTTCGGCATATTTCGGATCACCGAAGCTATACAAGGAAAACGGATTTAAGAAAAGAGAGGATGCTGCGGAGCTGATAAAGAACCTTTCCGGACATGATGAGAAGGAAGGTGAGTTTGAGGCCGATATTAACGGAACTCTCAGCTCAAAGGAAAAAAAGAAAGAAAAGAAGAATGCGCCTCTTTTATACAATCTTGCGGAATTGCAGAATGTCTGCTCGAAGTTTTTCAAGATAAGTCCCGATGAGACCTTAAAGGTCGCGCAGGAACTGTATGAAAAGAAACTTACGACTTATCCGAGGACCGATGCGAGAGTGCTCTCCAGCGCGGTTGCCAAAGAGATAGATAAGAATCTTAAGGGGCTGTCAAATTATGATAAATGCGGCGATATCGCCAAAGAAGTCCTAAGCGGCGGGCTTTACAAAGGCATTGAAAAGAGTCGTTACGTTAATGATAAGCAGATAACGGACCATTATGCGATCATACCTACCGGTCAGGGCTTCGGGGCGCTCGGAAGTTTAACGCCCCTGTGCGCAAAGGTATATGAACTGATAGTCCGACGTTTCCTTGCCATATTCTATCCGGCCCAGGAATTTGAAAAACTGAGTCTCGTGATAAGTATTAATAACGAAAGTTTCTTTGCAAACTTTAAGACTGAGCTTAAGGAAGGCTGGCAGAAGGTAATGAAATACAGCTTCTTCAAAGACAGGAAGCAGGAAGAGGGCGAGGAAGAGAAGAAAGACGAGGAGGCGTCCGAGACCAAAGCCGATCCCGAGATGATAAAGAAGCTTGAGAGCTTAAAGAAGGGTGATGAACTGCACTGCGGATCATTTGCGATAAAAGAAGGAGAGACCTCACCTCCCAAGAGGTATAATTCGGGAAGCCTTATACTTGCAATGGAAAATGCGGGCCAGCTGATAGAAGATGAAGAGATGCGCGCCATGATCAAGGGCAGCGGTATAGGTACCAGTGCCACAAGGGCAGGCATACTCGAGAAGCTGGTCAAGAACGGCTATATAGCCCTGAATAAAAAGAACCAGCAGATTTCCACCACGCTTTTGGGAGAGATGATATTCGATGTGGTAAGGTATTCCATAGGATCAATGTTGAATCCGAAGCTCACTGCAAGCTGGGAAACAGGGCTGGACCGTGTTGCTAAGGGCAGCCTCAGCAAAGAAGAGTATACCAGGAAGCTGGGGGAATTCGTAACAAAGCATACCGAAAATGTAAAGCGCACGGACAATTCCGCACAGTTATATAAGTGTTTTGAATATGCTTCGGCGTATTATAAAGACAGCGGGAAGAAGAGCAGCTCCGGGAAAACAAAGAAAGCTGCTTCCGGGAAAGGCGAGTAGCTTATGGCTTCGGATAAGAGGAAACTGGCGGCAACGATTGCGTCTGCTGTGATGTCGCTGATAAGACTGACGGAGGCTCTTGAAGAAGACGGCTGTATAAGGTCTGCAGAAGCTGAATTAAGCGAACAGCTCCTGCCGGAGATCTTATCCGTAGCTGCAGCCGAGGCGTTCAGTCAGGGCGCTGAAAAGAATGATATTGCACGGGCAGCGGAAATGCTGGTCAATATAAGGGATGAGCGGAAAAGGGAGAGTTTCGTTTCGGGTATCATTGAAAGGGCAGAATATTATCTGCAGGAAAAGGACGAAGCTCCCGGCTGTTACAGAGCCATAAGGGAATTTGATGAAAGGATGCTGAAGGAAGATCCGTTGTTTTACAGAAAAAGAGGCGGAGCGGATATCGGACTTTCGGACATGTATAAAGAGATAGCTGAAGCACTGACAAAAATAATGCTGGAAGGATAGAGACATGCACAGAAGAGGAAAAAGACTGCCGGAAGAAAAGAAGGAGAAGTTCAGGCAGATACTCAGAGAAACAAGAAAAGACTCGCGCTTTGATACCATGGAGAATTTCATGCAACACGGAGACACCACTGTGAGACAGCATTGCATACATGTGGCGCATACCGCATATTATCTTGCCTGGAGATTTAACTGGAAAGTTAACGAGGATGCGCTGATACGCGGGGCGCTCCTTCATGATTATTTCCTTTATGACTGGCACGAGAACAACTGGCCTAACAAGATACACGGCTATACCCATCCCGGAAAGGCGCTGAAGAATGCCGAGCAGGATTTTACGCTTACCAACAGGGAAAGGGATATGATAAAGCATCACATGTTTCCTCTGACCGTATTCCCGCCCAGGACCAAAGAGGGCTGGATACTCTGCCTTGCGGATAAGATCTGCGCCACGGGTGAGACCGTGGGAGACAGGCTTAAGAAGTAGGGAGGCGCAGTATGATCGCAGGTATGGACTTTCCTACACTTACACTGGTGATGTTATTTTACAGCGTTATAGGCTGGCTGTATGAATCCTCGATCTTTTCTCTTGGTGAGCAGGGAAAATTCATGGACAGGGGATGCTTTATCGGACCTTTGTGTCCCATATATTCCGTAGTATCGGTAATAAGCCTCTGCCTTTTCAAAGACATGGAATGGTGGAAGATATTGCTCTTATCGGGACTTGCAACCTGCATAGTGGAGTATATCACGAGTGTAACCCTTGAAGCGCTTTTCCATAAAAGATACTGGGATTACAGCTATTATCCCCTTAACATAGACGGCAGGGTAAGCGTTGTATCCGGTCTGTTCTTCGGTATAGCGCTGTTACTGATGATGAAGCTGCTGCATCCCTTTATAACATCGGTTCTGGAATGCTTTTCACCGGAACTGAGGCTGGTGCTCTGCATCATTACCTGGGTGATACTGGGCACGGATATCATATGGACCGTCATCGGTAATATGACAAAAGGGAATGCGATCAAAAAAGCCTATGATGCGGTATGCGCATGGAAACAGCGCAGATTCGATTCCTTAAATGCCTGGATGGCTAAGAAACATGATGCTCTGCTTGTACGTATCTGCAGGACAGCATTAAATAAAGGGAAAGCGGTCAACAGGAAATTCGTCGCAATGGAAAAGCGTTTCAAGGATAAGCTTCGGGGAAAGAACAAAGAAGAGAATAAGCTTGATGAAGCTCACTTGGAATAATTCATGATAAGAGCTCCGATGGAATCAACATAGCCCATGGCAGCATCATAAGAGGCTTTGGCCCTTGAAGAAAGTTCAGTATCGAAACTTTCGGATGAATAAAGCTGGTGATAAAGATTTACAGCCTCACTCATGGAAGCTGAAGCCTGAACAGCAAGGCCCTTGGCACCGTTGTACTGGTCAGGGACAGAGAGAGCGGCAAGCTCTTCAAAATGAGTGTTCATTTCATCGAGGCAGATAAGGAGGACGGTACTTGCGTCCTCTGCATTTATATCTATAGCATCCATCCTTGCGGATAATTCCGTGATCTCGGAATTAAAAGCCGTGAGGCCCTCGTGATAGGCTTTAACGGCGGCTGCGGGATCATCGGCTGTGTTGCCGCAGGATGCAAAAAGCAGAAGCAGGACAAGTGATAAGGTTGTGATAATGTTTTTTCTTTTCATAACCCGTTTACTTTAGCATAAATAATTATAATTTTCAATACTATGGAGGATATGTGATGACAGGAGCACAGGCTTTGATAAGATGTCTCGAAGAGGAGGGAGTGACCACCGTTTTCGGGTATCCGGGAGTGGCTATCTGTCCTTTTTATGATGCGATACTGGACAGTGATATTAAAACGGTCCTGATAAGGACAGAGCAGAATGCAGCCCATGCAGCAAGCGGCATGGCAAGGATGACGGGGCGTCCCGGCGTATGCGCCGTGACTTCGGGCCCGGGTGCAACCAATCTGATCACAGGTATAGCTACCGCTTTTGCGGATTCCATACCTTTGGTATGTTTTACCGGACAGGTAAATTCGGAACTGATAGGTTCGGATGTGTTCCAGGAAGCAGATATCACGGGAGCCGTGGAATCCTTTGTCAAGTATTCCTATCTGGTAAAAAATGCAAAGGATATACCGAGAGTAGTAAAAGAGGCTTTCCATATTGCAAATACCGGAAGAAAGGGACCGGTTTTGATAGACCTGCCCATAGATATACAGATGCAGGAGATAGGTCGTTTCTCCTATCCCGATGAGGTCAAACTCCGCACTTATAAGCCTACGGTAAAGGGAAATGCGCTGCAGATAAAGAAAGTGGTCAAAGAACTGGAGAAAGCAAAGAGACCGCTTATCTGCGCAGGCGGCGGCATCAGGCTGTCCAATGCCAAGGGAGAACTTAAGAATCTGGTCGAGGAATACCGTATCCCGGTAGTGTCCACGATGATGGGTATAGGAGTGATGCCTACCGACCATCCCCTTTATTTCGGAATGGTGGGAAATAACGGCTGGCCCTGGGCCAACAGGGCTATGAAGGAAGCCGACCTGATCA
>JAEEIK010000134.1 GCA_016281335.1 Lachnospiraceae bacterium
ATCAGATCCGGAAGCAGCAGATCAAAGGCAAACTCATCATTTTCAATAAAATCTCCCGGTATCCAGCATAAACAAAGCTTGTCACTGTTCTTTGCTAAATGATCCAGCACTTCTTTGATCTTTTCGATCGCCCTGTCACTGTGTATTATCAGCTCTCTGATCGCCGTGTAATAAACCGCTTTTTTCTTTCCGCCGGAATTAGCGAACAGCAGATCTTTTTCTGCTTCCGCTTTTTTATTTGCCCTTATAGCAGCTTCTTCCAGTTTATTTCCGACATCTCCCAGCTGCTTTTTGTAAAAAGGATAATCATGTGCACCTCTTTCTATTACAGGCCTTAAGTAACCGCTGCCGAATCTGGCTTTCAGGACTGCGTTGTAACCTGCGGGCACCGGCATGGTCGTGTTTTCAAAAGGAAGCAGTACAACATTCTCAAGATACTCCTTCGGAAACTTTTTGCTCCTGTCTTTTGTATACTCGTCATAACGTGTCAGGTAATCCGCGTCTTCCGCCTCAGTAATGCGACATACCTGATCATAGAGTATCTCAAGCTGATTCTGTATAGGGCGTTCGGTATTGAAAGTATAGCCGGTCTCATTCTGCAGGCCGACGAGAGCTACGGCAAGTGTCTCATTGATCCTGCCGCTCAGCGAAGCGCTGCCTTTCTGCTCTCTGATCGCATCCGCCTGCTTGCTCAATGCTATGGCCTCATCGATCTTTTTTAGGATAGCAAGTATATATTCTTCTTCCGCAGGATCTCTGGGAATATAATAATATGGGAAGATGTCCGGTCCCGTAAGAAAGGGACTCCCTTTCCACTCAGTCAGATACTCCCTGTCAAAACAGAGATCATCGTTATTTGTGATATGGCTGAAATTCATGTTATACCAGGATCTGGTATACGGATTGAGAACGTTGTATCTGCCTTCTTCGATAAGCAGATCGGTAAGAGCGATATAATCATCCCTGACCATTCCTATATCGATATCATCATCCCAGGGGATGTAGCCCGCGTGACGTATCACTCCGAGAAGTGTTCCGTATGCCGCAAAAAAATTAAGTCCGTTTGCTTCACAGATACTCTTTATATCTTCAAGGACACGAAGGTCTGCAGCCCAGCAGTGCTTCATCACTTCACTGACCGTAAAACCGAGACGTTCTTCTTTGCGAAAAAAATCTATCAAATCGTACCCCACTTCTCAATGCGGTCATTGTTGAACAGATCCTGTACCGCTTCAAGCATCTGTCTCGCACTGAGTTTCTGCTGATATTCCGGGTTATCAAACAGGTTCCTGTTATCTTCTCTTACTGTATGCCCCTTTTCAAAAGAAATTGCGCCGAAATCACGGCCAAGCCAGTTGAAATCCCGTTCACATATAGTCCCGGGATCAAAGAATTCTCCGGCCAGCCTGAATGAATGCCATTCCCTTAGCGCATATGCACTCATATGATTTATCGCAGTAAATGTTCCATAGGTTTCAAATTCGCTGAATGCAGATTCCTGTATCTTCTCGGTAGGTATAGAATAGAGTATCTTCTCCCAGAACACATCACCGGAAAGTTTATCATTCTTTTCTATCTCGCTGATCAGCTCTTTCATTATCGCTGTATCGATGAGCATGTGTTCGGAAATAAAAGAATGTGATATCACCTTCTGCAAGCCCGGGATCAGAACGCCCATGGTATCAAAATACTCCTGATGAAACTCTTCTTTAACATCAAAATACGGCTTGCCTGTTTTTTCCTGAAACATTGATACCGGATTACAGGGTATCGTATCTCCGTCCCATAACAGATAATACTGATCAGTGCAGAGGTTTGAATACTGCATCTTCAAAAACTGTTGATAATACCAGCCGGTTACGCCCCTCGGGAGTTCTCTTCCCTGTAATATAGGCGCCATTCGTTCAGTCATCAGTTTATGCACTTTATCAAAGGGAAGAATATCATCCTCACATATATGGCCAACCGTCTCGATACCAAGTGAATCCGCAAGCTCACAGGTTTCCGTATTACCGACAAAGAACAGGCGCCCCGGCAGGTTAGCTGCCAGTCTTTCATAATGGCGCATCAGTCTTTTCATATCATTCGGTGTCACCACTACCAGCGTGTCATATATCTGAGCCATTGTTCCTCCTTTATTTCATCTCTTTTGCTTTTGCCTTATACTGTATCGCAAGTTCCAGACATGCATCCTTGATCTCCGGATGCAATCCTGCAGTCTTTTCATAACAATGAGCCAGCATCTCATACGCATGCGCTCCGCCGGCTTTCGCTACCAGTACCGCTTCCGTCTCCTCTGCAGCATTTAAAAACCAAACCGAAGCTTCTTCGTAATCCCCGATATCAAAGAAATACTGTCCTACCTCGCAACATATCTCGGAACAGGGTGTGGTGCTTATATTCTTGAGTGTCCATTTATAGAATTCGTTTATCTTTCCGCTAAGGCGCGCGCTTCTTGCAAGTACGCAATAGCTTTCCGTACGCACATCCGCAGAGCTTTCGGGATCAAATGCGCGATCTATAAAGTATTTTTCCGCCCTCTCCAGTTCTTCTTTCTCTCCTGCCAGCATCAGCTCCTGCGCATACATATGTCTTAATCTGTCCGACAGTACACCCTTCGAGTTTATGGTCTTTTCGAATATTCTCAGATCCCTTCCCGCGTGGGCGTTTTCCGGCATATGCAGTATCTCTATGTCACTGTCAAAAACAAGAGGCAGCATGCTTACGCTCTCGTGCACAGGTTCTACCCATCTGAATGTTCTGAGGCGCTTATAGAGCTTGGGCCGCAGATCCTTCTCATAGTTCTCCGTAGTCACGAATTCGTGTCTGTTGACATAGAACATCTGAACCATCTCTATCTCAGGCATCATCGCCTCTTTCAGAGATATAAACTTCCGGCAGTTTTCTTCATCTATCATTTCGTCCGCATCAGCGGAATATATGTAATCCTTTGTTGCTTTCGAAAAAGCGAAATTTCTCGCAGCTGAGAAATCGTCCACCCATTCGAAATCATATATCTTATCGGTATACTTAGCGGCGATCTCTTTCGTACGGTCCGTAGAACCGGTGTCCACGATCACGATCTCATCCACCACATTACGAAAAGAGTCCAGGCATCTTGCCAGAACTCTCTCTTCGTTTTTAACGATCATTACAAGCGAAACACTTATCATAATCTGCTCTGCGGTTCCCCTTTCCAGTGTGCCTGCAGCTCGATCATCGCGATGGCGATGAATACTACCGGTGTACAGATGCACTGCTGATAGCAGAAGAAGTTATGCGACATATAAGCAGCTATCAGAGCCATGAAAGGTATCACAACGGGATTCTTCGCTGCTGTCTTAGCGCCTCTTATAAGCGCCGTTACGAATATGCCTATGTAAGACAGCACGCCAAGTATACCCTGAGTCACAAGCATGTTGAACCATTCATTATGCGCGCAGGCAAGTGCCTGTCCGCTCCAATAATTATATACATCCTCCAGACAATAGGTGTTCATTGCATCTGCAAAGCAGTCGGGACCCACACCTATAAGTAAGTCTTTTACGGATGCATTTCCGAAAGCTTCCCATGCCATTCTCCAGTTAAAGCCTCGGTGGTTACCCCAGGCATTGCTGAAGTTCAGTATGTTCACATCCTGGAACTTTTCTATCTTACCGGTGGTAACTCCGACTACCAAAGCTACTGCCGCAAGCGCTACAAGAATAACGGCGCATACCGTTATCCTCCATACGATCTTTGCATATTTTGATATATCAAAGACTTCCTTATCGCCGTTCTTCTTAGATACCATGATAAGCAGCGCGTATAGCACTACTGCAACGATCAGCGGTATGTACATCAGTTTTGACTCTGTCATGAAGATGGTCATATCCTCGGTTCCGACAAAGAGCAGATACTCACGTTCATCCAATGTCGCATGGAGCCAGCCTATGATCCTGAAAGAACACAGACCGATGATCATCATTTCAAGAAAACGTTTTGCCTTTTCATTACTCTCCAGCGAATAACGGAAGAATACCAGGAAGATGAATACGATCGCCATATATGCGCTATCACTGTTGGTAGTACATATCATGCCAAAGCCTAATGCGGTAAAGAATCCGTACAACACCCTTGATTTTATATCCTTGGAATCAGCTTTCCAGTACATATACATGCCAAGAGGCATCATGAGAATAGCATAGGAAGAATACCAGGAAGTCTGTCCCAGCGTTGAAAGGAATTTCATTATATCCTGATCACCTACACCGTCATACATGCCGAGAGGATTAAAACCGAATCTCTGAAGTATGCCCATCTGGTAGCAAAGAGCCGCTACTATCAGCGATACCTTCAGTACGCCGCTGCTCCACTCCCAGTATCTTGAAACGAAATAGTATGATGCCACAAAAATGAACTGGCTCATAAGTCCCATATACCAGCCGTTATAGCCCCACAAAGCCGTTTCCTTGTAATCCGAAGCCAGATATGACAGCAGACTCAGGATTCCGAATGCTATGACGAAAGCATCACAGATAGATATCTGTT
Source organism: Lachnospiraceae bacterium (assembly GCA_016281335.1). Lineage (GTDB taxonomy): Bacteria > Bacillota > Clostridia > Lachnospirales > Lachnospiraceae > NK4A136. Next base: position 4,531 of record JAEEIK010000134.1, read on the forward strand.
TGTGCAGTTCTTTCCACTTTATCTCTCTAAAGTAGCATATAACAAAGTATACGAGTCCGACGATGGCAAGTCCCAGCACCACCAGGGAAAACCATCTGAAGAACTCATACTTGCTGTCACCCATATCAAAATACTTATCATGAAAATACAGCGGATAGATACACAGCATCACCACCACATAACTCATGGTAAGGAACACCATTATCATATCAGCGATCTGCTGCGGCGCCGTTTTCAGATTATTCTTTCTTTTTTTACTGCTTGCACTCATCTTATTTCTCCCGAATCTGTCTTTTCTTCCAAATAATAATCGGAGATATTATATACGATTTTATGTTTTAAGTCTAGCAATTATTTACTGTGCGCTGTCCAAAACATCTTTGATATCCGTCATCCTCCCGAAGAACGGGTCTTCAACTTTAATGGAA
>JAEEIK010000023.1 GCA_016281335.1 Lachnospiraceae bacterium
ATCACAAGGGCACGAGCGACAACGAGCTACTGAAGTTCTGCCAGAGCTTTATGACAGAGCTTTCCAAATACATCGGCGCTGATAACGACGTACCTGCAGGTGATATCGGAACAGGCGCAAGAGAGATCGGTTTCATGTTCGGTCAGTACAAGAGGATCCGCGATCTGTATGAAGGCGTACTTACCGGCAAGGGCCTGACCTACGGCGGTTCACTGGCTCGTACCGAGGCTACAGGTTACGGTCTGCTTTATCTCACCCAGGAGCTGATGAAGTGCCACGGTGAGAGCATGGAAGGCAAGACTGTTGCAGTTTCCGGTTCAGGTAACGTTGCTATCTACGCAACCGAGAAGGCTCAGCAGATGGGCGCTAAGGTTGTTACCCTTTCAGATTCCACAGGCTGGATCTATGATCCTGAAGGAATCGATGTTGCGCTTCTTAAGGAAGTAAAGGAAGTAAAGCGTGCACGTCTTTCAGAGTATGCTGCAGCAAGATCTTCAGCTGAGTATCATGACAAGAAGGACGCTAACGATCACGGCGTATGGAACATCAAGGTTGATATAGCTCTTCCCTGCGCTACACAGAACGAGCTGAATCTTGACGATGCTAAGGCTCTGGTAGCTAACGGCGTTAAGGCTGTATGTGAAGGCGCTAACATGCCTACTACCTGGGAAGCTACAGAATATCTGCAGAAGAATGGCGTATGGTTCGTAGGCGGCAAGGCTGCTAACGCAGGTGGTGTTGCTACATCAGCTCTGGAAATGAGCCAGAACTCCGAGAGACTGTCCTGGAGCTTCGAAGAAGTTGATTCCAAGCTGAAGGGCATCATGGTAGGTATCTATCATGCAATCGATGATGCTGCAAAGAAGTACGGCAAGGAAGGCGACTATGTTGCAGGTGCTAACATCGCCGGCTTCGAGAAGGTTGTAAACGCAATGATCGCTCAGGGTGTTTGCTGATAACCCATTTATATTAAATCTGAGATCCCCGCAGTCACGGCTGCGGGGATTTTTATACGCAAGCAATGGTACACACATTGACAAAAGTGTACTATTTGTATATAATAGGTTTTATCACTTGTAAATCTCTTTAACGATCGGAGGTGATCTATGGATGGGGGCAAATGAGCCGTTGCTCGTGATACAGAGGCTTCGGCAAACGATAACTAAAGGAAGATATGGTATTGATTATACGATCATTCCAAGAGATAAAAATAACCTGCTTCGTGAAAAATATATTGTAGATGACAGAAAAATTCGAGAGATACTTAATGGTTTGAGTCCAAAGGATTATATATCTTCAGAGAAAAGTATAAACGAAGACTTTGAAAATGATACAGTTCATATTTTCATTAAAACAGTTGATCTGATTAAAAGATACGCAGGTATTGAATATACAAAAGTAAAGCTGTATATAAAGCTAAGCTGGACAAAGAACGGAAGCGTTAAAATGTTTATTATTTCATTTCATGAAGCTGAAGAATAAGGGGGATTGTCATGAAGGATAACGGAGTATTATGCTGGAAATGTCGGAAAGTAGTACCCTATAAGGTTAATTCAAGAAAAAGAGTACGTGTTATAGGGGATAAGGAATATGAGTATTATGAGAAGTTTGGCGTATGCGATGAATGCCATGAAGAGATCACTGTTCCCGGCCTGGACGATGAGAATGAACGTATTCTTGATAGTATATACAGGGCGGATAATGATCTGATCACGATTGAAGAGATAAACAGTCTGCTAAAAAGGTACAATATCGAAAAGCGGCCCTTGTCACATGTTTTAGGAATGGGGGAACATACTATTTCCAGATATATCGAAGGGGCGTTACCCAGTAAGCGGTATTCGGAAATGCTTCGTAATGTCTTGGCATATCATGGGTTAATGCGCGATTATCTGGAAAAGAATAAAGAAAAAATCACTGATGCAGCATACAGTAAAACGGATAAAGCTATATCAATGATAGAAAAGCTATGTGATCACAATACCAAAACGGAGGTAATAGCACAGTATATTATTCATAGAGCCTATGAAGTTACTGATCTTTCTTTACAAAAAATTCTTTACTTTGTTAAAGCATTTTCATGGGCATTGCTTGGGAGAGATATTATAGACGAGCAATGCGAAGCGTGGGCATATGGGCCTGTTTTTCCTGATATTTATGAGAAGTATAAAGTGTTGGGGAGCGACGTGATCCGGGATTATGATAAAAGTATTAAATTTGACACATATCTGAAAAAAGATGAATTAGGTGTGTTAGACCATGTGATAGATTGTTTCGGAATTTATAATGGTAATGTGTTGATGAGGATCACACATAAAGAAAGACCGTGGAAAGATGCAAGGCTGGGGATCCCGGAATTCGCACCGTCGTGCAATCTTATTCCAAATGAAACAATTCACGAATATTATGAGGAGATAAACAGTAAGTATCATTTAGGAGAGGTTAAAGGCGTAAAGTCGTATATCCGTACTTTAGATGTAATACATGTAGGATAGGCTTGATACACGGTATCGCGTGTGGTAATATGTTTAAGGTTCGAAAATGTAACTGAGCGGAAATAAAAGCGGGCAAAAAATGAAAGCATGGGTATTACATGACATCGGAGATATAAGATTCGAGGATGTGCCTAAGCCGGAACCCAAAGAGGGCGAGGTGCTGCTGAAGGTAAAGGCAGCGGGCATCTGCGGATCGGACGTACCCCGGGTTTATCAGACCGGGGCGCATAGGATGCCGCTCATACCCGGGCATGAGTTTGCCGGGGAAGTGGTTGATGCAGGTAAAGCTGCTGATGAAGCCCTGATCGGAAAGCGGGTGGGAGTATTCCCGCTGATACCCTGCAGGAAGTGTGGACCGTGTAAAGCCGGGTATTACGAGATGTGCAGGAATTATAACTATCTCGGATCCCGCTGTGACGGGGCATTCGCTGAATACGTATGCGCGCCCGCGGAAAATCTGATAGAAATACCAGATGAAGTGCCATATGAAGAAGCAGCGATGATAGAGCCCATGGCTGTGGCGGTACATGCTCTTCGAAAAGGAATGGATGGACACCCGGGAAATATAGCCGTGTGGGGGCTTGGTACCATAGGAAGCATGCTGGCGGCATTCCTGCATGCCAACGCTTCATGGGATAAGCTGATCGTTATAGGTAATAAGGACAGTCAGAGAGAGCGTTTGAAAGCTTTGGACCGGTCAGGAGTGGTTTATATTGACAGTCGTGAATGCAATCCGGTCGAGCAGCTTAAGGAAGAATGCGGCGGTGCAGATCTGATTTTTGAATGTGTCGGCAAGAATGAAGTGCTGAGCGGCTGCGTGGATGCAGCTGCGCCCGGAGGATGTGTTGTTACAGTCGGGAACCCTGCTTCGGATATGACGCTTAACAGAGATATCTATTGGAAGATACTGAGGAATCAGCTGACGGTAAAGGGAACGTGGAATTCAAGCTTTACCGGAGATGAGAAGGATGACTGGCATTTCGTCCTTGACAGACTGAAGAACAGAGAGATAAATGCAAAGGCTTTTATAAGTCATAGTTTCGGACTTGAAGAGCTGGACAAAGGGCTGAAGCTGATGCGGGATAAAACAGAAGATTACTGCAAAGTGATGGTTGCACATTAAAACGGGTGCTGACTATAGAGGAGGCGAGGATAATGAAAAAGTACTTGATGTTGTTGGCAATGGTGATGCTTGTGGGCGTGATGCTGACAGGCTGCGGCGATCCGGGCTATATCAGCGCGGATGAAGTGGAGGCTACGGCAGCGAAACTTACCGGAGAGAGAGAAGCAAAGCTCAAAGAACAGCAGGCAGCCGAAGAGGCGGAGAGAGAAGCTCAGGCTCAGGCGGCGGAAGCCCAAAAAGCTGCAACGAAAGATGAGCTCGGTATAACAGGCGATGTATATGCGGACATAATCATAAAGGACTATGGTACGATAACTGTAAAGCTTGATTTTGATGCGGCGCCGATGACCGTGGCTAATTTTATGAAGCTGGCTGAGAGCGGCTTCTATGACGGACTTACTTTCCATCGTATAATGAAGGGCTTCATGATGCAGGGAGGTGATCCGCTCGGAAACGGCGGCGGATCTGACGAGAACGTCATCGGTGAGTTTTCTGCGAACGGTTATGATAACCCTATCAGCCATGTAAGAGGTGTCATATCCATGGCCAGAGCGACCGACTACAACAGCGGCAGCTCGCAGTTCTTCATCGTGCATGAGGACAGCACTTTCCTGGACGGTAACTATGCGGGCTTCGGTATGGTGACCGAGGGCATGGATGTGGTAGATGCCGTATGTGAGGCAGCGCAGCCCATAGATGATAACGGAACCATTCTGGCAGAGGAACAGCCGGTAATAGAGAAGATAGTTATACGTAAATAATGGTATTTTCATCGACTATATTTTTATGGATATTTTTGCCCGTGGTATTCGCGGGGAATCTGGTTTTCGGGAAGAGGCTTTCTAACCTCTTCCTTTTAATGGCAAGTCTTTTCTTCTATGCATGGGGAGAGCCGCGGCTGGTTGTCCTCATGATTTTTTCAATCATATGGAATTATCTGGCGGGATTGCTGATAGCTTCCGTGAGCCGGAAAAAGCTGATGCTGTTCATCGGCGTGACCGGAGATCTGGCCTTGTTGGGATATTATAAATATGCGGGTTTCTTGGTAAAGAGCGCAAACATTATATTCGGAAGCACATTTATAGTGCCGCGCATAGCGCTGCCGATAGGCATATCCTTCTTCACGTTCCAGGCTATATCTTATATTGCAGACGTGTATCGCGGAAAGGTCAAAGTTTCCAGGGATCCGCTGCCGGTGGCATTGTATATTTCGTTCTTTCCCCAGCTGATCGCGGGGCCCATAGTTCAGTATACGGATGTCGAGAAGCAGTTGAAGTCAAGGAAGATCACGGCGGAGGGCTTTGCTGACGGATTTCGTCGTTTTATCTACGGGCTTGGTAAGAAAGTGTTGATAGCCAATGTGCTGGCGAAATGTGCGGATACAGCCTTTGACCACGGCGCAGCGGGACTGGGGATGCTGCCTGCCTGGATAGGCGCGCTGGCCTATACTTTCCAGATATATTATGATTTTTCCGGCTATTCGGATATGGCGCTGGGATTGGGAAGGATGTTCGGCTTTACTTTCCCGGAGAACTTTAACTATCCCTATCTTTCGGGAAGCATTACGGAGTTCTGGCGCAGATGGCATATCACGCTGGGGGCGTGGTTCAGGGAATATGTATATATTCCCCTTGGCGGCAACCGAAAGGGAAAGGGACGGACTTATGCGAACCTGTGGATCGTGTTCTTCCTGACAGGGTTGTGGCATGGCGCTGATCTTTCCTTTATCTTATGGGGGCTTTATCACGGCGCGCTGTCCTTTGTTGAGCGGCTTGGCCTTAAGAAGCTATTGGATAAGAGTAAGATACTTGCGCGGCTGCTGTGCTTTATAGCGGTGTGCATCGGCTGGGTATTGTTCCGCGCGGAGAATACGTCTGCGGGGCTGAGCTATATCGCTGCGATGTTTACACCCGGGGACGGAATGAAACTGTGGGAGCTTGGCGATATGAAGACCTTGGTTATCGGGATCGCTGCCGTGATCGGCTGCGGAATGATGCAGGCTCTGGTGCCGGGGAAGCTTAAGGAATGGTATAAGAAATCACTGGCGGATGCGCTGGTCTGCGGGGCGATTCTGTTTTTCAGCCTGGTGGCACTGGCCGGAGCAGGATATAATCCTTTTATATATTATCAATTCTAGATGTTTAAAGTGCTTATGGCTAACACAAGAGAGGAAAACTATAGATGTGTTAGCCAAGGAAGAGAAGGTATTTCAAGGGGCTGAAGGATACAGACGGAATGAAGAAAGCGAAACAAATAATGTTCATATTGTTGTTTGTATGTGGTATCTGTCTGCCGGTGCCGCTGTGGAAGGTGATGGGCGCATCGGCTGAAAGCAGTGACAACAGGGCACTGGCAGAGAAGCCTGTTTTCTCTGTCAGGAATTATGAGAGATTTTCTTCTGAGTACGAGGACTATTTCAGTGATCATCTGCCTTTCAGGGAACAGCTGATCGAGACCGGGGCGATGACGGACTTCCTCTTATTTAAGAATTCCAGTGACAGGGTGATCGCCGGCAAGGACAGCTGGCTCTTCTATTCCGTTAAGTATGACGGGGATCCGATGGCAGATTATACCGGCAGCAATCCTCTGTCAGATGTGGAAATGGAAGCGATAGCCTGCAGTTGTGAGGAAATGGACGCTTATATGAAAGAGCGGGGAGGAGAGTTTATCCTGTTCATTGCGCCTAATAAGGAGCGCGTCTATTCGGAGTACATGCCGGACAGATACGGACCTCCTGCAGAAAACGATAATGTCACGCGGCTGATAAAGTATCTGAAGAAGCGTACGGATGTCAAAGTGGTTTATTGTCTGGATGAGTTGACGGCGGCAAAGGAGAAGGTGACGGAGCCGCTGTACTATAAGACGGATACGCACTGGAATCAGATCGGTGCCTATGCGGGGTGCAGCCTGCTGCTCAGGGAACTCGGTGTGACGTTGCCGGAACTGGGAAGCGGAGTGCAGCCTGTGGTTACGGGGCAGGACAGCGGAGATCTTGCGAGACTTCTGCATCTGTCGGCCTATTTCGCCGGAGCGGATAATGAATATAAGCTGGACGGTTTTGAATCAAAGGCAGAAAAGTTTGACGACGGCGGCTACCGGACGGAAGTGAGATTTGTCCGGGAAGACGGAGACCCGCGCCGCGTCTATATCTGCAGGGATTCTTTCGGGGATGCGATGACGGATTATGTGGGGAATTGCTTTAAGGAGACAAAGTTCGTATACCGGCAGAACTTTACCATGGAAGACGTTGAGGATTTCGCGCCAGACGTGCTGGTAATGGAAGTTGTGGAGCGCTACCTGCGGGCACTGCAGTAGACATGTAGGGAAGATAAAAGTGCGCGGTGACGTGTCGGGGAAAGATGAGCAATCCGGCAGTGACACGTAGAGGAGAGAAAAGTGCTGAGATACGTGTCCGTGAAAAGAAAGAGTGACACGTAGGGAAGAGAAAAGTGCGCGGTGACGTGTCAGGGAAAGACGAGCAATGCGGAGGCGACACGTAGAGGAGAGAAAAGTGCTGAGGTACGTGTCCGTGAAAAGAAAGAGTGACACGTAGGGAAGATAAAAGTGCGCGGTGACGTGTCGGGGAAAGATGAGCAATCCGGCAGTGACACGTAGAGGAGAGAAAAGTGC
>JAEEIK010000135.1 GCA_016281335.1 Lachnospiraceae bacterium
CAACATGCATGAATTCGACACATCGCTGTTCCTAAAATACATCTTTAAAGCAGGCATAGCGGTATTTCTCCTGAGCAAGACCTCGGACATAGTAATGGCGGTATTCGACCTGGGCTCAAGCATGTCCTTAAAGGCAGGTGCGGAGATATATGATTCAACAGCCATCCCGGATGTTTGGGCAGATGTCATAACAGTCCATGCAAAGCTGGATTCCATGACGACCGGAGAACTGTGGAGCTTCGTGTTTGAAACGATGTTCGCAAAGATACTGGTCAACATCATGAGCATCCTGGTAACGGTCATCATGTATGGCAGGATGATAGAAATATATTTGTACGTAAGCTGTGCTCCCATACCCTTCGCCACACTTGGCAACAAGGAATGGGGAAACATAGGAACCAACTACATCAGGGGCATCTTCGCACTGGCACTGCAGGGATTCTTCATAATGGTCTGCGTGGGCATATATGCTGCACTTGTAAATGGGATCATTGTTGCGGACGACCTTCGGGAAGCGGTATGGCAGCTCATGGCACATACAGTCGTACTCTGTTTTTCACTGTTCAAGACAGGATCACTTGCGAAAGCAGTGCTCAATGCCAGGTAGAGGGGGTGAAGCGAGATGAATGATAATCCCTTAAAGGTGGATATGGTAAAGGATCCGACAAAGGTCAAGCCAAAGTTCATAGGCAGCTTCACCAAAAGGCAGGTGGTCTGTTACGGACTTGCGGCACTCATCGGCATCCCCTTTTACCTGATGACAAAAGATACGATAGGCAAGGAAACGGCAGCGCTTTTCATGGTAGCCCTGATGTTCCCTTTTATAATCGCATCAATGTATGAAAAGGACGGACTTCCTGCAGAAAGATACTTCTTCAGGTTCTTCCTGTGGAAATTCATCCGTCCGGTAAAAAGGAATTATAAAAAGGAAAACCGCTTTGAGCGGGAAGCAAAAAGAAAACAGATGGAAAAGGAGGTAAGGAGCCTTGAAAGAAAACAGAAAAAGAAAGGGCTGACGATAAAGGAACAGCTGCAAAAACGTCACCTGACCCGCCTGCTCACAGGCAAGGCAAAAGAAAGGACAAAGGATATTTCCGTCCAGGAAACGATCACTTTCGAGCAGATGTCGTCCGATGGCATATGTCTGGTAAAGCCCGGATATTATACGAGGATGATAGAGTTTTATGACACGAATTATAAGCTCTTAGATACGGAAGCAAGAAAACGAATGCTTGAAAAATATTCGGAGATTCTGAACTCATTTGATCCTGATGTAAAGGTCCAGCTCTTCCTGTTCAATCATCTTACTGATACGAGAAAGGTAATGGAAAAGTTCAATGTCCCGTTAAGGAATGACGGGCATGATTCCCTTCGTGAGGAATATTCGGAACTATTAAAGAACCTGTATTCTACATCAACAGAGGGAGTAAGGAAGTCCAGGTATTTTATCATCGGCGTAGAAGCAAAGAACCTGAAAGAAGCAAGATCAAGGCTAGAGGATATTGTGACCAATGTATTCGATGGCTTTGATAAGATGGGCGTTATTGCAAGGGTGGTAGACGGGACGGAGCGTGTAAAGCTCCTGTACGAATATTTTAACCAATACAACCCGGAGGGCTTCAGCTTTTCTTATCAGGACATGAAGGAAACAGGTGACGGAGTAAAGGATTACATAGCTCCGCAGAAGCTTGATTTTGGCAGGGCAGGCATTGCAAAGACCGGGGATACCTATATCTGTACAAGGTACCTCGACCTTGAATGTGCAAGCCTTAATGAAACACATATGGAATCGTTGTTAGAGCCGAACCTGTGCTTTTCCGTATCGATGCATATGCAGACCATAGAGCCTGAAAAAGCATTAAAGATGACCAGAAAATCCCTTACGGATGTCCAGTCATCAAAGATAAACCAGCAGAAGAAAGCCTTTGAGAGCGGTGCGGATAATGATGTGATCTCAAACAGGATAGTGCAGGAGGAAAAGAACGTAAACGAACTCCTAAGAAACCTAAACGAGAGCAACCAGAAGCTGATAAACACGACCATCATAATCACAACGTTCGGAAGGACGAGAAAAGAAGCCGAGTCTGTGCAGGAAAAGGTATTCTCGAAGTTCAAGGCAATAACCTGCCGGTCATTTGTATTGAAGCATACGCAGGAAGCTGCAATGAATGCCGGGGCACCGATAGGTATCTGCAACCTGGAACAGCAGAGGAAGATACTGACCAAAGACCTCGGGATCTTTGCCCCGTTCAGGACACAGGAACTGTTCAGGGACGGGGAGTTGATCTATTACGGGTTAAATTCCCTTTCCAAAAACATGATCGTAGCGGACAGGAAGCAGCTGACAAATCCTAACGGGCTTATACTTGGCGCTTCCGGTTCGGGAAAATCATTCTCAGCAAAGAGAGAAATACTCGGATGCTATACCTGTACCGGTGACGACATAATCGTCTGTGACCCCGAGGGCGAATATTACACGCTTGTCGAGGCTATCGGCGGGACCGTGGTAAAGCTGGCCTCATCATCAAAGGATTTCCTGAACCCGATGGACATAACGGTTAAGGACAGGCATGACAGGGAGGAGCTGAAGATAAAATCAGGCTTCCTGATCACGCTCTGTGACTGTATCGCCGGAGGGAATGCAGGGCTGGCAAATGATGAAAAAGGCATCATAGACCGCTGTATCGACAGGGTGTATGACAGATACTTCGAGGATCCGGTACCTGAAAAGATGCCGATACTTGAAGACCTGTATAACGAACTGATAGGCTACCAGCCTGATTACACGCTGCCTCAGGAACTTACAATGGCGGGTAAGCAGAAAGCATTAAGGATAGCAAACAGCCTTGCAATGTTTGTCCATGGCTCACAGAACTATTTCAACCACAGGACAAACATAGACAGCCATAACAGGATCATCTGTTTCGACATAAGGGATCTGGACAGCCAGTTGAAAGAACTTGGAATGCTGATAGTCCAGGATGCCGTGTGGAACAGGGTGTCCCACAACAGGGAGCGGAAGGTCTCGACCCGGTATTACTGTGATGAGTTTCACCTGCTGTTAAAGGAAAAACAGACGGTAAAATACAGTGTCGAGATCTGGAAACGCTTCCGTAAATGGGGCGGGATCCCGACCGGTATAACCCAGAATGTATATGACATCCTGTCATCAAGTGAGGTTGAAGCTATCTTAAGTAACAGCAACTTCATCTATATCCTTATGCAGCAGGACAACGACAGGCAGATCCTTATGGAAAAGCTTGGCCTTTCAGAAACTGAAATGGAATATGTGATCGGAGCGAGACGTGGCTGCGGAATCTTAAGGTTTGGTGATGCCGTGCTTCCGTTTGAGGACGATTATCCGAGAGATACGGAGTCCTACAGGATGATGTCAACAAAGCTGAATGAAGAGCAGGAAGATGAAGAAAAATTATTGATATGTCAGGATGACATCTCAAAAGCAGAAGGTGAAAACAGTGAAGGATGATAAGAAAAAAGAACTTACAGATACAGGATCGGACAGCATGTTTGACGACAGCGTAACCGATTCAAGAGCCGGTCCAAAGGCAAGGCATAAGAAAAAGCCAAGACTAGGGAAATCCGCGTATTCTGATACAGAGGACTTTGGCTTTAAGGAAGCGGAAGGAGAATATTCTTCATCTAAAGATGAATACTTTGAAGATGAGACAATATCGACGGACGAACATGCGGGACCAGGACAAAGCATACCGGGATCCGGAGAAAACGGTACTCTGGCAGATGAGAGTCCTCGTAAGAGTGATAGTATACGAAAGAGTACGGATACTCTGAAAGAGATTAATAATCCTGATGAGAGTGCAGATCAAAAGAAAGCAGAGTATCGGAAACGTCTGAAGAAGAAAGCCAGGGAGAAACGGGATGAAAGAAACCGCAGAACTCAGGCAGAAACCTCGAATGTAAATCCTTATGATAACTATGTTTCATCGGATGACGAGCATTCATCGAAAGATGAATACACCATGTTCGAGGATTTATCGGAAGAAGAACATGATACGGATATTACTCCTAAAAGTAAACATAAAGCGAATGCGCTAAAAAGTAATAGTGCTCAGGATAACTTGCCGAATATGCGGGAAGATTTGAGTATTACGCAAAAGAGTAACAGTATTACTCCAAAGAGTAATAGTGAGAAACAAGACTTAAGCAATACTCAGAAAAATCTGAGCATTACGCAGAAGCGTAATAAAGATACACAAGAGCACAATAGTAGTACTCGAAAGAGTACTACCCGCAACTCCGGTAATACTTCCTCTTCCGGCCATAACCTGGTACACAGAGCCGGTAATACAGCCATATCAGCCACATCTTTTACTGTCGGTAAAGCCCGTACCCCCTTACCAAAAGCCACTGGCGAGAAGGATGACAACGCCGGCGCGGATGCACTCGGAGCGGTGAAGCGCGCAGGTGAGCCGACTGTCCACTTCGGTTTTTATACAGCAGAGG
>JAEEIK010000024.1 GCA_016281335.1 Lachnospiraceae bacterium
CGTGTCGAGATCGGACTTACCTACATCTACGGCATCGGACGCGTAAGCGCAACCAAGATCCTCGATGCAGCAAAAGTTAATCCTGACACACGCTGCAGAGATCTGACCGATGACGAGGTGAAGGCGATCAGTGCGATCATCGATGAGGAGTACATGGTAGAAGGTGATCTGAGAAGAGAACTCGCACTTAATATCAAGAGACTCCAGGAAATAGGATGCTATCGCGGTATCCGTCACAGGAAGGGACTTCCCGTTCGTGGTCAGAAGACAAAGACCAACGCACGTACACGTAAGGGTCCCAAGAAGACAGTAGCAGGTAAGAAGAAGTAATTTGTTAACTCAAATATCAAAGGAAAAGAAAGTAGGTTAGTTTTATGGCAGCAACAAAGAAAAGTACATCAGCTTCCAAGAAGACGACGAAAAAGCGCGTCAAGAAAAACGTTGAACATGGACAGGCACATATTCAGGCTTCCTTCAACAACACTATCGTAACTCTTACGGATAGCGAAGGAAATGCTCTTTCATGGGCATCAGCCGGCGGCCTTGGTTTCCGCGGTTCAAAGAAATCTACTCCTTATGCAGCACAGATGGCAGCCGAGACAGCAACAAAGGCAGCTCTGGTGCATGGGCTTAAGACGGTAGATGTCATGGTAAAGGGCCCGGGTTCCGGACGTGAGGCAGCAATCCGTGCACTGGCAGCAAATGGTCTTGAAGTGACGAGCATCAGGGACGTAACACCCGTTCCCCACAATGGATGCCGCCCGCCCAAGCGCCGCAGAGTTTAATTAGGATCGGAGGAATAGAAAGATGGCAGTAAACAGAGTACCTGTTCTTAAAAGATGCAGAGCGCTTGGTATCGATCCTTCTTATCTGGGAGTAGAGAAGTATACTCACACCAGCGATTGGAAGAAGGAAGTTGACGGGCGCAAGAAGAACATTAATAAGAGACTCGACAGACGTATGAACGAGTCCATCCGTAACTTAAGAAACGCTAACAAGAAGGTTTCCGAGTACGGTATGCAGCTTAAGGAAAAGCAGAAAGCTAAATTCATTTACGGCGTACTGGAGAAGCCTTTCCGTAATTACTATGCAAAGGCTGACCGCATGAAGGGACAGACCGGTGAGAACCTGATGATCCTTCTTGAGAGCCGTCTGGACAGCGTGATCTTCCGTATGGGCTTTGCTCGTACACGTAAGGAAGCTCGCCAGGTAGTAGGTCACAAGCACGTACTTGTAAACGGTAAGAAGATCAATATTCCTTCATACCAGATAAAGGCAGGCGACGTGATCGAGCTTACCGAGAAGGCTAAAGGACTGCAGAGATTCAAGGACGTTATAGAAGTAACCGAGAGGCGTATAGTTCCCGATTGGCTGGAAGTAAATTATGAGGAGAAGAAGGGTACCGTTAAAGAGTTACCTAACAGGGAAGTGATCGATGTTCCCGTTAACGAGATGCTCATCGTCGAGTTGTACTCCAAGTAATTCGTAGCTGATAACCAATTGTGAATAAAATAACGGAGGATTCCAAATGTTAGAATTCAATTTCGACAGTCCCAACATCGAGGTTGCAGAAATCTCAAAGGACAGGAAGTACGGCAAGTTCGTTATAGAACCGCTTGAGAGAGGCTACGGTATCACCCTTGGCAACTCACTTCGCAGGATAATGCTTGCGTCACTTCCCGGAGCTGCAGTAAGCCGGATAAAGATTGACGGAGTTCTTCATGAGTTTACGACTATCCCCGGAATAAAAGAGGATGTGCCGGAGATCATCATGAACATCAAGTCTCTCGCCATTAAGGATGAGAGCGATAACGATACACCGAAGAAGGCAAGGATCGATTTCACGGGTAACGGAGTTGTTAAGGCTTCCGATATCCAGATCGAAGATCCCGATGTGACCATAGTTAATCAGGATCAGGTAATTGCCACTTTAAGCGGTGCAAAGGATACCCACTTACAGATCGATCTGCTGATCACCAAGGGCAGAGGATATGTAGGCGCTGACAAGAACAAAGGCAACGATACTCCGATAGGAAGCATCGCAGTAGATTCAATCTACACACCTGTTGAGCGTGTGAACATGAGCGTTGAGAATACCCGTGTAGGTCAGATCACCGATTACGATAAGCTGACACTTGAAGTATTCACCAACGGCGCGCTTTCACCCGATGATGCAGTAAGCCTTGCAGCTAAAGTGCTTTCAGCACACCTTGAGCTGTTTGTTAATCTTTCAGACAAGGGTATGTATGCGAAAGTCATCGACAATCAGACAGAGGATTCCCAGAAGCAGTCTCTGGCTATCACCATCGATGAACTGGAGCTTTCAGTACGTTCTTACAACTGCTTAAAGAGAGCAGGAATCAATACCGTTGAGGAGCTCACCAACAAGACTCCCGACGAGATGATGAAAGTAAGGAACCTCGGTAAGAAGTCACTTGATGAAGTGCTGGAGAAGCTCAAAGAGCTGAACCTTCATCTTCGCGACGCTGAGGACTAAATACTATAGGTGGTCTTCATGTAAATCCAAAGTGTGATGAAGGCCGGCAGAAGTTTTTCGGAGATCATCCGTTATCCCGTAAGACCAAAGTGCGGGGGTAGGGGAGCCGGAAACGAAAGGAGGCCGATATGGCAAAGTACAGAAAATTAAGCAAGACATCAGACCAGAGAAAGGCACTGCTTCGTAACCAGGTGACAATGCTCGTTCTGAACGGACGCATCACCACCACCGAAGCAAGAGCTAAGGAGATCCAGAAGATAGCTGAGAAGCTGATCGCTCTCGCCGTAAAGGAAAGAGACAACTTCGAGACCGTTACCGTTAAGGCAAAGGTAGCTATGAAGGACAAGGACGGAAGACGCGTTAAGCACATCGTTGACAAGAACGATCCTTCCAAGGTTCTTTCCGAGGATATCCGCGATAAGGACGGTAAGCTCATCCGCATGGAAAACGGCAAAACCGTTACCGTATACGATGAGGTTGACAAGGAGATCAAGAAGGACAAGCCTTCAAGACTTCACGCAAGACATCAGATGCTCAAAGTATTCTACGATGTAACAAGCGTTCCCGCAGAAGCTCAGGGCAGAAAGAAAGCAACCAAGAAGGTTGACCTTGTTGCCAAGATGTTCGATGAGATCGCGCCCAAGTATGCTAACCGTAACGGCGGTTATACCCGCATCGTTAAGGTAGGTCCCCGTAAGGGTGACGCAGCAATGATGGTTATCATCGAGCTGGTTTAATTCTTCGACTAACATTGACGCCCCGCATAACTGCGGGGCGTTTTTTTGATTTCATCGTCCCCCACCCCTGTGTTTTATTATACGGTGACCGGATTACACAATCACGGGGACGGTTCTCTGATCGGCGAGGTTTTATGCGGCTTTCAGTGGTTTTGAATGGGTAAAAATGGGCAAAATCAACCGAGGAACCGTCCCCGTGATCGGTAATAATTAATTGAAAAGACGGGGCTGTTATGGTAATATAGATAAGTTACGGGGATCATGGTAAACATGGTTTATAGATGAGAGGAGCAGGCATATGAAGAATAATATCATGAGATCTGTTGTGGGGGTGTTGATGACGCTGGTGCTTGCGGTCGGAAGCATTCCGGTCAGGGCAGAGGAGGAGTGTGTCGGCGAAACAGCGGAATTGACTGAATATAGGGAATCCGGCAGAGACAGCGTGGAAAAGCCGGGTCTTAAGGAATTGGCAGAACTTTATGAGGGCATAGGTTCTTACAGTACGCTTTATGCTACGGCGCCGGTGTTGACTTCGGATTCATATTCGCCTGCAGTGCTTACGGATGAAGCAAAAGCGTATTTCTTGCGGAGACTGAATTATTACAGGAAAGTGGCGGGACTTGCGGAAGTTACTCTTGCAGATGCGGCTAATGAACAGGCAGCCTGGGGAGCACTCTGTCTTGCCATGCTGAACAGCGGTCTTTCACACGAGCCTTCAAAACCGGCAGGGATGAGTGATGACGACTATGCCAAAGCAAAAGCGGCATGCGGGTCGAGTAATCTTTCGTATGCCGGCGGATATTCGGCAACAAGTATCCTGGGAACAGCCATAGACGGTCAGATGGAAGATGATTCGGGCAGCAACCTAGACTGTCTCGGACACAGACGCTGGCTTATAAATCCGGGCCTTACTGCAGCAGGTGTCGGAAGCGCAAACAACGGAAGCACTTATTATACAGATGTGGAAGTATTCGGAGATACTGTAACAAGGACCAGTTTCGATGATTACAGCTTTATTTCATGGCCGGCTTCGGGCTACAATCTTTCAGATACTTTTGCGGTAAGCACGCCCTGGTCGGTAACGCTGAATCCTTCATATTACAGCGCGCCGGTCTTGGCTGATGTCAGTGTTACCGTGACAAAAGAAGGAGATAAAAGCGTTGACTGGGTATTCGATTCCGAAACGGGTACCACGGACTCGCCAACCACAGCGTATTTCAATGTTAACAATGACGGCTACGGAGTAAGTAACTGTATAATTTTCCGCCCTGCATATCAGGAACTTCAGGACTATGCCGGAACCTATTGTGTGACGGTGTCAGGTTTAAAGGACAGGAGCGGTGAAGATACCGAATTATCCTATTTTGTTGATTTTACGGATTATGCAAGCATTAACAAGGATGGACCGGACGGTCCCGACGGCCCTGACGGCCCCGATGGTCCGGACGCTCCTGTTGTCACTGCCGGAAAGCTCACGCTTAAGGCCGATCTTTTTAATGATGCAGTATTTAAGGCAATAGATCTGATAAATGAGTTTGCCGAAAGTGAGGGTATAGAGGGAGACTTTAATCTTACCGAGGATCTGCAGGCTTTAGCGGAAAAGGAGGGCTTTGAAGCTCTTATCTCTGAACTGGGCAGCAATGCAAAGGGTGAAGATGATGCCGGCAACGGTTTTTATACCTGGAGTAATTCATATTATGATGATTATGCTTATGAGCATCTTTACAACAGTGATACGGTAGCTCAGGAGATAGTTGAGGAATTTAAAAAATTTTATACAAAGGTAGAGGAAGACGGCTGTCATGTCATAAATGCCTGCAGGCAGCTGGGTATAGCAGTCGTAAACGGAAGAGGAAGCGGACTGATCTATTATCTGATACTGGCTGACGATACCGCAGGGACTGTTCCCGAAGCAAAAGAAAATGAGTTGAATGTTACAAAAGAAATTGAGTTTTCTTCCGACTGCTTTGAGTTCGTACTCTACGGCCCCGGAAAAGAAATGAATGCCGGTGATACCGACTGTGTGGAATTATATGCAAGGAATAAAAATGATGAGTACAAAAAAGCTCCGGTAAGTTTTAATGATCTTACTTTTACATCTTCTGCGCCTTCGGTGGTGACCGTGGATAAGGACGGAAACATCAAGGCTGTTGCAGGCGGTGAGGCTACGATCACAGCCAAGTCCGAAGCAAACTCTGTCAGTGCAGCCTGCAAGGTAACTGTAAAGGCGGAGAGTAAGCCGGAGGAAGACAAGGACGATGATGAAGAAGAAAATAAGAATGTGCCTGTAATGGGTATAAAGCTTGATAAGGAAAGCGCAGAGCTGCTTGTAGGTAAAACGCTTAAGCTGAATGTAAGTTTTACTCCTGAAAATGCAAGCGATAAAACCGTGATCTGGAAGAGTTCCGATACGACGGTAGCTACGGTTAAGGACGGTGAAGTAAGCGCACTCAAGGAAGGAAAAGCAGAGATAACCGCCAGGGCCTTTGACGGCGGCTTTACGGCTAAATGCCAGATTACCGTAAATAAGGAAGAGTCACAGGAACCGGATGAGCCGCAGGAGCCGGATAAACCGGATACCGAGAAGTATACGGCGGAAAGCGATGTGATAGCCGTAAAATCCATAAACCTTAAGAAGACAGTGTTTGCGGATATAAGCGGGATCAGCAGATTTGCAGCGGTAGCCGGTGATATCAGTGCCGTAAAGATAAAGGGAAATACACTGACAGTACTGGCAAGCGGAACAGTGGAGGTAGCGGCATTCGATAAAGCTTCACAGCCCTTAGGTATAAGGAAACTTAAGCTTGTCAGGCCCGTACTGGATACCACTGTCAGCAAGACCATCAGCCGCAGCGGCAAAGTGGATCTGAATAAGTATATTGCTTCGACTGTAAAGCCTTCGGCGTGGAAGTCTTCTTCAAAGAAGATCGCTGAGGTTAGTGCAGACGGAATGCTTACGGTAAATAAAAACGGTAACGTGACCATCACTGTCACCTTCCCTTCACAAGCCGGTATGAAAGCAAGGAAGCTCTCGCTGAAACTGAAGATAGCAATGCCGCAGTTCAGGAAGACCAGCTATAAGGTGAAGGTAGGAAAGACCGTACAGACCTCTGTTAAGAACCTCGCCGGTGTATATCCGACATACAGGATAGAGGATACGTCCGTAGCAACAGTTGACAGCAGCGGAGCCGTAACGGGAGTGAGCACAGGCACCACCAGGCTTTTTGCCAAAGTTAACGGCATCGAGTACGAGACGAAGATAAAAGTAAAGTAGGAAAGACTTTTGGGAATCATAGATATCAACAAAGTCACATATGAATACATCCGCAGGGATGAGGACGGCAATGTGGAGGGCATCACGACGGCAGTGAACGGCGTGAGCCTTAACGTGAAAGCCGGCGAGTTTATTGCGATACTGGGCCATAACGGTTCGGGCAAATCCACCCTTGCGAAACATATCAATGCCCTGCTCGTTCCTGAGGAGGGCAGCGTGATAGTTGACGGCATGGATACTGCCGATGAGGACAAGACCCTCAGTATCAGGCAGACTGCGGGCATGGTCTTCCAGAATCCCGATAATCAGATAATAGGTCAGATCGTTGAAGAAGACGTGGGATTCGGGCCTGAAAATATGGGCGTTCCCACCAAGGAGATATGGGAGCGTGTTGAGGAAAGCTTAAGGACGGTAGGCATGTATGAGTACAGGAAGAAATCGCCGAATAAGCTTTCAGGCGGACAGAAGCAGCGCGTGTCCATTGCTTCGGTCATTGCCATGCATCCGAAATGCATAGTGTTTGATGAGCCTACAGCTATGCTGGATCCCAAGGGAAGAAGAGAAGTCATAAGAGCAGCAAGAGCTCTCAATGATGTTGAGAACATCACGATCATACTCATTACTCATTATATGGAAGAAGCCATATATGCGGACCGCATCTTTGTGATGGAGGAAGGCAGCGTAGTGATGCAGGGCACGCCGGAGACGGTGTTCTCGCAGGTGGATATGCTTAAGAGTTACAGGCTTGATGTGCCTGAGGTGACGGAGCTTGCCTGGGAACTGAAGAAGGCAGGAGTTCCGATAAAGTTTCCGATACTTACGAGAGAAGAATTGAAAGAGGAGCTTATAAGGCTTGGAAAGAGATAAGAGCAAACTTAAGCTGGCAGCGGATCATATAAGCTACGAATATGACAAGAGCGGCGCCAACAGGCACAAGGCTCTTGATGATGTGAGCTTTGAGGTCTATGAGGGAGAATTCGTGGGACTGATCGGTCACACGGGTTCGGGCAAGTCTACCCTTATGCAGCATTTGAATGCGTTGCTTAAACCTGATCAGGGAACGATCTGGTACGACGGACAGGACATATATGAAAAAGGTTATGACCGCAAGGAATTAAGAAGGCGCGTGGGTCTGGTGTTCCAGTACCCGGAGCATCAGCTTTTTGAAGACACGGTCTTTAACGAGGTCTGCTTCGGACCGAAGAATTTCGGAATGGACGAGAAGCAGAGTGAGCTTTCGGCTTATGCCGCAATAAAGAAAGTGGGACTGCCGGATGAATGTTTCTATCATTCTCCTTTTGATCTTTCCGGAGGACAGAAGAGGAGAGTTGCCATTGCATCGGTGCTGGCGGTCAAACCCGAGATACTGATAATGGATGAACCCACGGCGGGCCTGGATCCTAAAGGACGTGAAGAACTGATGGAGATGATACTTTCGCTTAAAGAGAGCGAGGGTTTATCCATAGTGATGGTCAGTCATTCCATGGAGGATGTGGCAAAGCTGGCGGACAGGATAGTCGTGATGGATAAGGGACACATCGTTTATGATGATGAACCCAGAAAAGTGTTTGCGCATTATAAAGAACTGGAAGAAATGGGACTGGCTGCGCCGCAGATGATGTATGTGATGCAGGATCTCAAAGACGCGGGCTTTGACGTGCGCACTGACGTGACTACGATAGAGGAAGCGAAAGAGGAGATATTAAGGATTGTTACGTGATATCACACTCGGACAGTATTATGAGACTAAGTCGAAGCTGCACGAGCTTGATCCAAGGACCAAGTTGGTTGGAACATTGATCTACCTTATAAGCCTGTTCATGTTTACAAATGCATATGTGTATATCTTTGCGGCATCCTTTCTGCTGCTCTGCGTGCTGATTTCGCGCATTCCGCCCACGTACATGATCAAGGGAATGAAGCCGGTGATCTTTCTTTTAGTGTTCACGCTGTTTCTGAACATGCTCTTTACGCCGGGTGAGGTGATCTTCACTTTCTGGAAGATCAACATTACGAAGGAAGGCGTGAAGCAGGCTCTCTATATGGGCGCGAGGCTGACGCTTCTGATCATGGGCTCCAACATGATGACCCTGACTACCACGCCTACGAGACTGACTAACGGGCTGGAGCGGCTGATGGGGCCGCTTAAGCTGATAAAGCTGCCTGTTCATGAGATAGCTATGATGATGTCCATCGCGCTCCGCTTTATACCGATATTGATGGACGAGACCGACAGGATAATGAAGGCGCAGCTGGCGAGAGGCGCTGATTTTGAAAGCGGCAATCTGATAAAGAAGGCAAAGAGCCTGGTGCCCGTGCTGGTGCCGCTCTTTATCTCGGCATTCAGAAGAGCCAATGATCTGGCCATGGCAATGGAGGCAAGATGCTACCATGGCGGCAAGGGCAGGACGCAGATGAAGCCGCTGAAATACAGGCCGGCAGATCTGCTGGCGTATCTGGTATTGATATTGTACATGACGGCAGTTGTACTTATAGGTAAATATCTGTGAGTGATACAAGACGCATAATGATAAAAGTTGCATATGATGGGAAAGCCTATCACGGCTGGCAGTTCCAGGAAGGCATGGTCACGGTGGAAAGCGAGCTGAACAGTGCTCTGGCCGAGCTTTTTAAGGAAGATATTGCCGTGAGCGGTGCATCGCGTACGGATGCGGGAGTACATGCGAAGGGAAACCTGGCGGTCTTTGATACCCATGCGCGTATACCTGCCGAAAAGGTGGCTGCCGCCATGAACACAAAGCTGCCTGAGGATATAGTGGTGCTTGAGTCCCTTGAGGTTGCACCGGATTTTCATCCGAGGCACTGTCACAGCGTTAAGACTTATGAGTACAGGATATTGAATACGCCGGTGCGTGATCCGCTTAAGAACCGCTATGCCCACTGGACCTATGTGCCGCTTGATGCGGAACGTATGAAGGAGGCTGCTGCGTACCTTACAGGAGAGCACGATTTTACTTCCTTCTGCAGCGTGCATGCCCAGAGCGATACAAGAGTCAGGACCATATATTCTCTGGATGTTACACGTATTAATGATGAGATATCGATAGTGGTAAAGGGAAACGGTTTTCTCTATAATATGGTGAGGATAATCGCAGGCACACTGATGGAAGTGGGACGAGGACATATGGAGCCTGCGCAGGTCGGAGAGATACTTGAAGCTAAAGACAGGCATCTTGCGGGGCCTACGGCGCCGCCCAACGGATTGTGTTTAATGAATATTCAATTGCAGGAGGAGACGTCATGAAAAAAGTCGGATTGTTTGCACTGTCATTACTGCTGATGGCAACACTGGCAGGCTGCGGAAAAGAAGAGGGAGAGGAAGAGACCAAGCCTGCAGAGGTAGTGGAAGAAAGTGAAACGGAGGCTGAGGTTCCTGAGGCAACTCCTACCGAAGCGCCGAAGCCGCCCAAAGACACCACTGAGCAGGATGCGCTTTACAAGACGCTTTCCGAATGGGATTTTCTGTTTTCAAGCGGCGCAGGCGGATGGGGAACCGACCTTAATTTCAAGGAGGACGGTTCCTATTCGGGAATGTATCATGACAGCGATATGGGAGATACCGGGAAAAACTATCCTAACGGAACAGTATACATCTGCAATTTTACGGGTCAGCTTAAGGGCTGCAAGAAGATAGGACCTTATGAATATGAGCTGAATCTCGGACAGGTTTCATATGATAAGCAGTCAGGCACCGAGGAGATAGAGGACGGTGTACGTTATATATACTCCGAGCCATACGGCCTTGCGGATACTAGGACTTTGAGATGCTATCTTCCGGGCATGCCGGTTGCCGATCTTCCCGAAGGATATCTTATGTGGGTTGCAAACATGTATTTCTCCGGATATTACGGAGCCGACTGGGAGTACGGCGAGGATTATCCAGAGGAGCTGTATTTCTGCGGCCTTTATAATGAAGCGCAGGATGCGGGCTTTACCTCATCCTGCAACAGTGAGGATAACAGGCTCTATATCAAGAACCGCGCGAAGCTGCCGGGGCTTACTAATCAAAAGCTTGATATAAATGATGACGGCACATATTTCTGCGAAGACATGGATATTTACGGTTATGTAAGAATAACGAACATGTGCTTTAAGGAAGAGCAGGGACTCAGCATTTACCGTGAAGAAGATAAGGAAGGGCTGATAAGGGAATGTCTTGAAAAGACGGGATACGACCATGAGCCCGAAGCTTTTTACTTCATGACGGGAGAGTATAACAATACCGAAGATATCTACAACAAGTTAAACGGACAGGAAGCTTTCATGGGCACCTGGTCGGAAGGCGGCAATGAAGATTACAGATACTGTATGGCAAAAGTCTACCAGAACGTTAATTATTCCGGAGACATGGGAACGGTATATACCTATGCTTATATAGTGGAAGTGGATCCGGATGCGGAGCTGTACAGCGTTGAACAGGAGAAGATGCTGATGACCGGGCTTACTCTCGCCGGCACATCCGACGGGCTTTCCACGGCTTCGCAAGAAGAACCTTCATGGGAGATCACGGGCTACGTAAAGGGTGACGGAAAGGGCGGTCTGCTGATCGACGAAGTCGTATGGATAGGCTGGGGCGACGAGGGCCTGATGAAGAAGTACAATCTTACAGATGATGACATGGTGAATGATTATTATATCGCGGAAGCAGGCGACGGATACGTGCCTTATAAGGTATCGGATGACTGCTCCTTCTTCCTGCAGTTTCCGGAAGAGGGCAGCCAGCGCCTTTGGTATACGACTGAGGAATATGACAGACGATCTTCAGAAGGATCCGAAGCACTGATGCGCATAATGCTCGATGATCAGGACTGCGTGATCTTTGCTTACGAGCCTTACAGACCGTAAAAAAATGTATTGACACAGCTTAGCTGATAAAGTATAATCTATATCTGCGGCGGTCTGTGCCCGGACATCACAGATCAAAGCATGACCAGTTGTTATGATTTTTGGAGGAAAACGAGATGAAGACTTTTATGGCTAGTCCGTCTACCATCGAGCGTAAGTGGTACGTGGTTGATGCAGACGGATGTACACTGGGCCGTCTGGCATCCGAGATCGCTAAGGTGCTTCGCGGCAAGAATAAACCCAGCTTCACGCCTAATGTTGATACCGGTGACTACGTTATCGTAGTTAACGCTGAGAAAGTAAAGGTATCAGGCAAGAAGCTTGATCAGAAGAAGTATTACCATCATTCCGGATTTGTCGGCGGACTCAGGGAGACATCCTTAAGAGAGAAGCTGGCTACCAAGCCGGAAGAAGTTCTTGAAGATGCAGTAAAGGGAATGCTTCCCAAGGGACCTCTTGGCAGGGAAATGTACAAGAAGCTGTTTGTATACGCCGGCCCGGAGCATAAGCATCAGGCTCAGAAGCCTGAAGAGCTTAAGTTCTAAGGCGAAAGGAGAATTAAGATGGCAAAGAAAGCTAGTGAAAGATATTACGGAACAGGCAGAAGGAAGAGCTCTGTTGCAAGAGTTTACCTTGCACCCGGTAAAGGAAACATAACGATCAACAAGAGAGACATCGACGATTATTTCGGTCTTGAGACTCTGAAGGTTATCGTTCGTCAGCCCCTGGCAGCTATCGATGCTGTAGGCAAGTATGACGTAAAGGTTACCGTTAAGGGCGGCGGATACACAGGACAGGCAGGCGCCGTTCGTCACGGTATTGCAAGAGCGCTGGTACAGGCTGATGCCGAGTTCAGACCCGTTCTTAAGAAAGCAGGTTTCTTAACCAGAGACCCTCGTATGAAGGAAAGAAAGAAGTACGGACTCAAAGCAGCTCGTCGTGCTCCTCAGTTCTCAAAGAGATAATCTGCGCGAACTACGAGCGATGCAAAACAAAGACAAAATATATGCTCCGGAAGAGTTTACTCTTCACGGAGCATTTTTTTGTCTTTTGTTCTATAGCGCGACAGCGCGACATGGAGCAA
>JAEEIK010000136.1 GCA_016281335.1 Lachnospiraceae bacterium
CGGAACAGGAGGGCTTCTCGTCCATCAGTTCGTATACGGTACGCATATCGTTGTTGCTGAAGTATTCCATGAGCCGGTCGATCTCGTGTACCGGAAGGCAAGCCTGGTATACGGATTCATAGTCCACCAGGAAATCATAGAAATACTTAAGCCCGTAATACATGGCTATGATAAGGGCAGCGCTCCAGATAAGCAGAAAGATCCGGAAAACGGCGGAACCCTTTTTCTTCTTTTTCTTTTTCCTCTTATGAGGCTTAGGCTCCTCGGGTTCGGGAACCGGATCGGGAAGCGGTGTGGTGAGACTTAAGAATTCCAGTTCGCTCATTCGCTGCCTCCTTCCCCGGATTGAGGCATTACGATAAAGGCGGTGGGAATACGCCTTGAATCCCTTATCTGGCAGTTGTCCACCAGTTTTTCATCATAAAGTATCATCGAGGAAGACATGCCGCCGTCAAGATTTGCTGCATTAACAGCACCGTATTCTTCCATTACTTCTATAAGATCTGACATGGCAGCGCCCAGTGAAGTACTGCGTCTTCCCTCTATCACGAGAAGGAGCACGGCACCGTCGGCACGCTGGCCGATGGCGGTACGGGGATTCAGACCGCCGCCGACACCCTGGTAGGATGCGCTCTTGCCGTTAACTATAAGGGCGGGACCGAAAGAAACGGCATCGCGGACACCCATGTTTATTGCCTGCTGCGCAGTCATATTACCGACTACCAGCACATTATCGTTGGTGAAACCGTATACACCGTAGGTGCCTCCCGGTGAACCCATGCGCAGTTCGCCGTTTGACAGGACTATGCCTTCGGGCATACCGCCCATGCCGAGACCGCTTTCATCTTCATATTTGCCACCGTTGATACCGCCTACGGCACCGTTATTATCTATGTGCTGGGCCAGGGTCCAGCCACCGCCGCCGCTGGTAAAGGTGGGTATACAGGATACCTTTACCCTGGAAGGATCGAGAACGATCATCATCTTGCCACGGTACATTGCACCTTTTATGTCATGTACTTCGATACCGTCACCGTCGGGATCATCGGAAACAAGCAGTTCACCGCTGTCATTGGAGGACACGGATTCCTGGGCACGTTTCTCCGCAGTCATCACACTTACAAGCGTGGTGTCGGTGATCTCGGTGTTTTCTTTCATGCTGTTCTTTTTAAGGATCGCGTTTATCTCTTCGTCACTTAAATATATCTTGGCAAGTATGCCGCCGGCACTGGATTCCATGGCTGACACGACAAAAAGATCGCGCAGATGCGGAGAAGGGCCCTTATTAACAAGATGGAAAAAGGCATACGCTCCTCCGAGTAAAAGGAAGAGTGTCAAAAAGAACCATATGAAGAATCTTCCGACAAATCTCAGTATCCTGACTGAAAGCCGTTCTTTTTTTCTGTGTTTTTTTCTGCTCATCACAAACTATCATGATACCACAGTAAGCAGGGACGGTCAAATGATAAGCCTTAAGTTTTTTGCTTCACTTTTGCTATGTTTTGAGTGATAATATAAGCAGCGTAAGGAGCAGTTGATCTAAGAAAAAATATATTCAAAGAAAGGGGAACAAAAGTATGCCACCTGTAGATGTTACGACATTAGCAAACGGTAAAGAAGCAAAGAAGGAACTCCTTAAAGAGTATAAGTCAAACAATATCTATGAGAGACTTCAGAATGCTCTTACCATCCTGAATCTGAAAGGAAGCTCCGTATCGGGAGCCAGAGAAGAACTGACCAAAGAGATAACAAAATGTCTTAATCTGATGAAGCCTTATTATGAGGCAAAGGACGTTGCGGACGGACGGCACCGTATCACCATCAATGAGGCACAGAATCCCCAGACTAACGCGCCGCTTCTCAATCTGCAGCGTATACTGACCGAAACACTTCCCGAGGCTATAAAGAATTATCGTACGGCAGTTGATGCCAATGAGCCGAAGAACAAAAACGGAGCTTATCTGAATAACAAGCCTACGAAACGAATCTGGCGTCATGTAGCTCTGGATGAGCTGGATGAGATCTCACAGCTGGGGCTCAATTTTACGGAGAATTACAACAACGCCCTGAGCTGCGTTGTCCAGAATAAGATCTATAGTTTTACCATAGATGACCTGCTTCTCGGAAGCGAGGAAACACATAAAAAGCTGGCGGGGGGCGGCACCTCAGCAGTTCCCACCAGAGCTGATCTTAAGCTCACCGGACTGGTAAATCTGATGAAAGAGTTTTCGCTCAGAGGAAACGTTGCGGCGACCAAGGCCTATGAGAAGCTTAAAAATATCGATCTGAAGGCATATTTTGAAAGCGCGGATGGGAAAGGCTATCCTGTACTGACGGCCGAATCCGTAAATAATCTGCGCGTGCTTTCGGAAAGGATCCGCATAACGGTCAAGGAATTTCTTGACCAGACTCATGCAGAGGGAGACCTCAACGATCTGCTTGTGCCCGAGACAATGAATGGACAGGGCAAGTATCCGGCTTATGCGGATAATTACCGCAGAAACCTGGTAAATATTTTTACTGAGCTGGATCATGTGGCAGTAGATATTGACCGGAAGCTTCAGACTGCATCCCCGCATCCTGAAGTACATACTCTTCCCGATGTCCTGAGAGAACAGCAGGATGACTATTTCCTGGACAGCAACAGTCTGGATAAGCAGATCTCCATACTGGCGGATGCGGTAAACACTAAGAGGACAGAGGAAGAAGAGAAAACAATGGATCCGACCCAGGCTGGTATCGGAGCCAACCGTCTGCAGAGAGCAGCCGGAAATGTGACCTATCTGATAAGCGGCTTTTATGAGGTCGGAACAGACGGATATTACCGTCCGATGCAGGTGCCGCAGCTCGCTGTTGTCCGTATGAAGTATGAGGATATGAAGACAACAATCGAGACTTACGAAAAGCAGATCCTTGACAATACTTCTGCATCAGCCGTAAATGATGCCAAGAAGGCTATTGATAACATGAAGAAGATCATCAACAACAATATCAAGATGATCAAGGCGGCAGAGGATGACAGTAAGAAATATGCCGATGTCGCTCCCGAAAACATGCACCGTACACTTGCGGAACTCATAGATCCCAATCCTGCCATACGCGACAAGATGAAGGAGATCCGTGAGGAACGTATCCGTAAGGACTATGCAGCTAACGCAGTGCAGATCAACGAAGAAACCATGGATACCATCACGGTCTTTAAGAAACGCGATCTGCAGCTTAAGGAGGACCGCTTCTTTGCCAATAATGAGAACAGGGCGAAATATCAGGGAATGCTGGACAAGTACAGCGCTATGCTGAATCTGATGGACGGTACCTGGAAAAAACCGGGATACTGTACAAAGGATAAAAACGGTGCTTCCCTGTACTTTATCACAGATGAGGACAAGCGCAAGCTCATCAAGGCAATGGAGGAAGCAAAGAAAGCTGTCGACGAAGCCCTGGCAGACAAGAAGGCGAAGTTTGGGGATGAACTTAAAAACAATCTGTCTGCAGCCAGTGCACATATCGGAGCTAAGCTTGACATATTGAATAAGACCTTCATCGGCAGTTATTTCCCGGTGAATGAGCTTTTTGATGCAGGCAAGTTCGGTAATCCGCCTCTGGAGGAAGCGATCAACAGCGCCAAGGGCTTTGACCGCTTTGACTGGCAGGTTGATTATTCGGATCCCAATAAGAAGCGAAAAGATGATTATACGGAGCCGGATTATTCCACTTATAAGAATCCGATCGAAAAGATCATGAAGGATCTGAAGCATCATAAGGAGCTCGGTCAGTACGAGGGCAATAAGTATACCCTTAAGGAGAGACAGTGGATCGACGAGATCACTAAATTCATGACGACCACCTTTGATAAGAACTTCATGGATTATTACTATACTAAGCAGGTGAAGCACGATAAGATCCTGGATAAGGATATAGAGTGCTACCCGTTGCTTACCAAGCAGGATCAGGACAAGCTGCACGAGAAGTTCAACCAGATGAAGCAGATGCTGGATGAGATCGGTGCCTCGGAAGAGTTTAAGAATTGTGATAATGCTTATCTGAAATGTATGTTCAGGGGCTTAAGCACCTATGCAAACACAACGACACGGCGTCTGGATGAGTTCGAGACACATCTGAACCTGTCGCTCTTCACTATACAGGACTGCATGAGCGGCCGTGCCGACACCTCGGATTATAATTTCCGTAACGAGCCCGAGCGTTTTGCACGTATGCACTCGCTGCCCGGTCTCGCGGACAAGCTTACCAAGGCCAGGGTACTTATTCCCGATGAGGAAAAGTGGATCCAGAAGGAGAATGGTGAGAAGGAAAGAGCGAAGGACTTCAAAAAGGCCAGCTTCCTTGAAAAGATCTTTGCGGCTAAGGGCTGGAATCCCGGCTGGGAATATAAGCTTGATTATAATGATCTGCTCTTTCATCTGCAGATGGTAAAGCAGTTTGAGGAAAATTATTTCCGCACCATGCAGGACGGTTCTTACCAGAATCTTCCGAGGACTCATATAGAAGTTACCGACCAGCACGGAAGTGATTACAACAAGATAGTTAATTTTGAACAGCTGAAATATTCCTATCAGCAGATACAGCAGATCTCCGCCGAGATGGAGAAGAGATGCAACGAATATAATGCAAAGCACTCTAAGCCCGAGGAGAAGATCCCCCAGGAATATGTGGATGCGCTGCACGATGTATGGGTTAAGGTAAACGTTCCCTTTACGCTTACACATCTTGATGAAGCGAAATACACGAGACCTGATTTTGTAGATATCATGGAAGTGATGCATTCCGATCCGGCCCTCAGGGAAAACCTGTGGAAGCTGCGTCAGAACAGGATCTTCCATGCAAGTTATCAGGAAGAGGGTATCAACGGAACATACCGTGATCTGGAGCATTTCCAGTTTATCTACGGTCAGGAACAGACCTACAACGGAAAGTTCTATGATCTGTCAATTCCGCCCACTAAGGCAGAGCTTAAGGGCAAGCTGGATGAACTCTTTACGACTGTTACTGCAGCGCCCGAAAACGGTCCTGAGGTCAGTGAAGATGCTAAGAAGTTTGCAAAGAAACTGATAAAAGCGGCAGAGGAGGATCCGGAGCTTATTTCACAGTATATTCCCACCATCGGGGATATGAAGAGAGAGCCGGGTAAAGTAAATAACGGTGAGATACTTGCCGAGCTTATGGCAGCAAAGCCGGAACTCGGAGACTATCAGTGGTGGACCAACGAGAAAGACCGTGAGATGATGAAGGATCTTCTCGCAGGTATGTCAAAGCTGGGGATCAGTAAAGCAGACCATAAAGCCCGTACGGAAGCAGGAGTGGAGTTCGGTATCGATCTGAAGATGATGCCCGTATACCTTTCAAATATGTCCGAGGCTCTTAATATCGATGCCCCGGATGCTGCCTTCAGGGACCGCAAGGTTGCCAAAGCCGGCTATAAGAACCTCAGAGTTCCCGGAGAAGAGGACCAGCCCGACAAATACGAAGGCATCATGGTAGAGAAGGCTAAGGATTCATATATCTTCGTGGATAATACTGACGCAAACACACGTAAAAACGGCAGGATAGTCACAGGTAAAGATATCATGTTGATGGATGATCCGAAGAATATCTCCATCTCCATGTTCAACAATCCGAAGACGCTGGAGGATCTGGCGGATCTGCAGGCCCTCTGCTATCTCTGCAATGCACCGGTACCGAAGGTAGAGGATCTGGAATTTGCCATCTGTGAGTTCAAGGACGGACACAGGGAAGCAAGAGTCGTGAACTTCCAGCCGGGGCCTCTGTTCCAGGAAGGTGATTTTGAGGGAAAGCTGGAACTTGAGGATCTTTCGGTGCTCTCTACAAAAGTGGGACAGACCATTAAGAATCTGTATGATGACGATAAGAGCAGACAGGCACTTAAGATAAAAGGTTTTGTAAATCAGATCACCTCAGGTGTGCTTAATCAGTCGGAAGAGACCAAAAAGAAGATCGAAAAGATAGTTTCGGACAATGTTACCGATATGGTCCAGTTCCTGAACAATAAGAAGAAATGTTCCAGTGGAGCTGTAGTGCACGCTGAAGCCGATGGGCTTATCTTTGCAGGCAAGACCACTTTCAGGAACGGTATCAAACCTAACAAGATCCTGATCACCAATGACTTCGGGGCCCTAACTATTGACAAAATGGCGCTTAAGCCGGATATCCTGAGCCCGTCTGAAGAAGGAAGACAGAATATCTTCACTCAGGTCAGCACTATACCGGAACGTGTTTATAACCGCATGCAGCAGAAATACGGAACGGATGATAACAAAAAATCGCTGCATCTGGTGGACGGCATAAAGCGTGAGCTGAACAGGCTGAATATCGAAGCATCCTTGGCGGATTTCACG
>JAEEIK010000137.1 GCA_016281335.1 Lachnospiraceae bacterium
GTTTTAAATTGATACTCCATAAAATTATCCTCCTTAATCATCCTTCAGTTTTTTATACAGATACATTATCAGATCATCATCAACCGTGCAGACCGTCTCATATTGCACGCATTGTTTATCCTGATACCATACGCCCGATCCGTCCGGGATGTATCCGCGTTTTACGTACATCCTCTGTGCGCTGCCATAGCTGTCACATACTCCGACTCCCAGGCAGACAGTATCCGCATACTCTGTCGCAAGCTTTTCTGCAGCATCCATAAGCCTGTAGCCGATACCTTTCCTCCGGAATTTAATCAGGACATTAAAATCAACGATCATCGGCCAGCCTTTTCCCTTAAACGGTCCTTCATTAACCGTCTTATACAGATACACATAGCCTGCCGCCTGTCCCTGATACACGGCTGTCAGCGTAATGCACTTTCCTTCAGCCTCGTCTTTTATTCTCTTAATCCAATCGCCGATCTGCGGGTGCCATCCCTGTGCAGTAAGCGCTTCATAGAACTCTTTATCATCCGCCTCTTCCATAGAGCGTATGAGCAGTTCATCGTCTTTGTAATATACCATTTTCTTTCACTCTCCTTCGATCAGGTCCGCAACTCCTTCCACGGATAAACCGCTCGTATTGATACAGTTATCCGCCTGCGAGAAATGATCAAGCGACTTAACCGCCGTCTCCAGCCATTCCTCTGTACGCCACGAACATTTCTTATCTGCCATCCACTGTTTTCTCAATTGTTCTTCAGCACAGATCAGGGTAACACTCTTTATCTCAAGTCCTGACTCCCTGATCCCTGCACTCAGCTTTTCATACACCCATGCATCATCCATCAGCCAGGCGAACACGATCATCCTGCATTCCGTACAATCCCGGTAATTACGTATCATATGCAGAATGTTATCGACAGCCATTTCCTTCGTTTCCCTGTTTCCGACAAAGGGATGTATATCCATGCACCAGTCTCCGTCTATAAAAGCCGTTCCCGGATGCCTGTCTGCGATACATGTACCCACAGTTGTTTTTCCTATCCCCATCGGACCGTTAAGTATTATCACTTTCATGATCATCCACCATATACACCTGTATCATCATTTTACTTTAACAACTTCTGTATGATCTCTTCCGCACATTCTTCCGCTGTTAATTTACTTGTATCTACGCACAGGCTGTACGCAATATCCTTACTCATCAGCTCTGCCTGTTCATCAGACTGGCTTTCATATCTGTCTCCGCGCTCGATGTTTCTCTGCCTGCATATTTCCAGAGGACAATATACTTCAACAATATCAAGCGGACTGTCTTTTAATATCTCCTTAAGCTTATGATAATGCGGTTTGATCTCATCACGCTCTACCAGTATACCGTCGATCAGGACATTCTTGCCCAGATCCGAATACAGCTTTGCAGTATGATACATCATGATGATCACTTCCGACAGATACTTCCAGTAATCCTCCTCCAGATACTGCTCTCCTACCATTTCCTGAAACAGGTCATTGGCAACCACATAGAAGAACACATCCCTGCGGGACTGCAAGGCATCAACTATCGATGTTTTACCCGAACTGGTAACACCGTTTAAAAATATGATCTTTCCCTTTTCCATTTTCTTAACTCTCCTTCTCACAGATCAACGATCCGTTATTTATCAATGCAGCTATTTCTTTGGTTTCCTGTTCTATGCTCTTTCCCGTATTATCATAGATGTGTCCCCGATTCTCTGCAGTATTCTCCAGCTTTTTCTTCAGGAATAATGCCCGTTCAACCATTTCCGTATCACCGCGCATTTCAATACGTTTTTTTATCTCATCTTCAGCTGCGGTAAGTACCAGATAGTGAAGTCCGGCATTATACTCTATAGACAACGTTTTCAGAAGCGGCATCTCATCTTCAACAATGTAATCGATCAAAACGTCCATTCCGCGTTTTAGTACTTTAGCCGCCATGTCAATAATGCATTCCCAGTTAAACTTAAGTATCTCCTGCCATTCGATCCTGTCCGCAGCCTGTCCGTCTTCCCAGAAAGGGCCTTCCTCATACAAACGCAGCACAAAGCCCTGATGAAAATCATCGCCATGGATCACATAGACCTGCTTTCTTTTCTCAACTGTTACCATATACTTTGCCAGTGCGTCCGTGAGTGTCGTTTTACCACAGCCACAGGGTCCGGAAATAAAATATATATCTGCCATTTCTCCTCCGTATTATTTTCCGATCAGGGAACCGTCCCCCTGATCGGTTTCAATTTAGATCCAGATACCAGATA
Source organism: Lachnospiraceae bacterium (assembly GCA_016281335.1). GTDB lineage: Bacteria > Bacillota > Clostridia > Lachnospirales > Lachnospiraceae > NK4A136. The sequence continues at coordinate 2,268 of JAEEIK010000137.1, forward strand.
AACTGTACTTCGTTTCTGCAATCCGGTTCATCATAATAGGCATACATATCAAGCTTTGACAATAATGCTCCCTGCTTATGATAAAACTTACATGCCGGAACATTATTATTCTGACATTCGATGATCATCTGTTTATAACCGGCTGTCTTGGCATCCTTAATTGCAAGATCAAGCATTTTCTGCCCTATGCCCTGATGCTTATATGCATCTGCCACACGGATATCCCATAAAACACAGGCATCTTCCCGTCCTGCAAGCATATACAGCTTATCGGTTTTTGCCGCGATCGTTAATGCACCTACAGGTTTTTCATCATCAAAAGCCATATAAAAACTCCAGTATGTGATATCAAATTCTTTTTCATATTCCGTAGCGCGTTCATAAACACTCAGATCTTTGATATACGGCGTGACCGGAACTTCCTCAAATATCATTCCTCCCAAACCGTTATCAAGCCTTTTTATCCTGTATTCGCTTCGTACATCCACATTCATACCTACGGAATCATACATTTCAAAACAGGCTCTGTCTGTTTTCTTTACATATATCATTTTCCTAACTCCTTATTGAATAAACTCCCTGAATTCTTCCAAAAGTTCATGTGTATATTTCTTCTCTCTGTCGGATTCACGTACGATCTTCCACAAAGCAGCTGCCGCCTTCAGTCTTTCCGGATATACATTTGTAGCTTCATCTTCGCAGAAATCATGAACAAACTTATTCCATTGCAGAGCAGACTTATCATACTTTGCGTAAGTCTGCTTTCCGTAATAGATGTCCAGCAGGTCCCCCAGCGTAAAAGCCTCGTCCCCGTTTTCCTTTACCGCCTTAGCAGTTGCCACCATATCAACATTGAATTTAAATTTCGCTTCTCCCGTTTGTTCAATGAAGAAATCCCTGAAACGCGGACCGAAGGTAAAGCCGCATTCTATAAGTCCCGTATCCAATGATAATTCGGTAACAACAGTCTTCTTTCTCTTAGCGGAAGCTTTCTTCTCCGGAAGGATCTTCTCTCCTGAAAAATAAGCTTGGATCACTTTATTGAGTTCTATTTTACTGCCGTCCGCTTTAAGTCCGTGAGCCCTGCATATCTTTATCAGTTCCTCGCGATACCAGTAATATTTTAAAAACTCCTCATAACTTTTGATCGCATCAAATTCCGGTCTTGTCATATTTCTACCTCTTTGTCAATCAGGGGGACGGTTCCGCGGTTGGTCTTATGTACTCTGTGCCATCTGCAGATTGTAATAGATTCCCTTCTTTGCCATCAGTTCCTCGTGAGATCCGATCTCGGCAACACGATGCTTATCTATGACCATGATACGATCTGCATTCTTCAAAGTCGAAAGCCGGTGCGCGATAGCAAAAGTAGTCTTTCCTCCGGTCAGACGGCTCAGAGCCTTCTGTATCATAAACTCACTTTCCGTATCGAGACTTGCCGTTGCTTCATCAAGTATCAGCAGCCTGGGATCAGTAAGTATTGCCCTTGCTATAGCGATACGCTGTCTTTCTCCGCCTGATAAGGTATAGCCTTTCTCTCCCACATAGGTATTGTAACCGTTCGGCGTACTGCAGATGAAATCATGAGCATTGGCCATCTTGGCGGCCCGTATGATCTCCTCATAGCTTGCTTCAGGTTTTGAAAACCGGATATTCTCCAATATCGTCCCTGAGAACAGGAAAGTCTCCTGCAGCACCACTCCTATCTGTGAATGATATGAACTGCTTCGTATCGTCTTTTTGTCACGCCCGTCTATAAGTATCCTTCCGTCGTCTACATCATAGAGTCCCATCAGCAGGTTGATCAAAGTAGACTTCCCTGCTCCCGAAGCCCCGACTATACCGATCATCTCTCCCGGTTTTACTCTGAGGCTTATATCTTCAAGCACCGGCTGATATGATTTATAACCGAAGGTGGCATGATCAAAAACTATTTCGCCCTTTATATCCATATCCTGTACCAGCTTCTCATCCTCAACTTCCGGTTCCTGTCCGAGAATATCATTGATACGGTCCATGCAGGCGGCCAGCTGTGCAAGTTGCAGCGGCAAACGGTTCATCCAGGAAATATACTGGAACAGCAGTGAGGTATAAGTAACAAACTGATACAGTTCACCTGCGCTCATCTTGTCAGAGAGCACATCCATACCGCCGAAAAGCACCACCGCCAGCACTCCCAGCCCCATCACCATCTGCAAAAGCGGCGAGAAATAAGCCCAGAAAGTCTCATTTCTTCTGTTTATCCTTGCGTATTCCGCTGACAGTCTCTTAAACTTTTCCGACTCCTCTTTTTCTTTTCCATAGGTCTTTACCACGCGCATACCCGAAAGCACATCCTGCAGGTCACTAGCCACATCGTCATTCTTTCTGAACTGGAGACGGAAGATCCTGCTCACCGTCTTACGAAATGCCACGGTAAGTATGACTCCGGCCGGAATAAAGGCAAAGGTGATCAGTGACAATTTCAGATTCAGCGCCATCATGAACACCACATCCCAGATAAAGATGAACAACACTGCAAACAGGTTGCAGAATACATCTTCCATGAACATTCGGATATACTGAGTATCATTGGTTATACGGTTTAACAGTTCACCCGGCCGCCTGTCGTTGATAAAGCTGATAGGCAGTTCCTGGTATTTTCTGAAAAGCTTTGACCTTAAGTCTGCGGAGATCCTTGCGCCGAGCTTGGCAGAAGCATTGCTCTTCAGGACGTTTACGATTACTATGCCCACACTTAAGGAAAACATCATTCCTAAGAATACAAGTGCCTTTCTCATCCCACCGTTTCCCTTGAGCACATCATTGATAAGATGCTTCTGGATCTCCGGATTTAAGAGCGTAGTTACTGCCGCAAGTATCATAAGGATGAATATCCAGAAGAAGTCCTTTTTATAGGGCCCTGCCATCCTGACAAAAGTCTTCAGGAAGCCGCCTTCCTTTGAACACTTCTGGCAATGCTTTGTCCCCGGTATAGCTCGTCCGCATATTGGACAGGTTTTTTCATATTCCCTGCTCTCTACTTCTTCAAAGCGGCCGGATACAAGTATGTTGATACCTCTTGCAATATAAGCATAACGGCTCAGATGTTTTGCCGAATAGTGCACAAGTATCTTTTCATCTCCCTTATGCACCACAGTCAGCAGCCCTCCGCCCACGCGGGGCACGGCTTTCGCGTTACTGATGTCTTTAATGTCCAAAGAACTTTTGAGCTCATCCTTTTCAAAGACCAGCACTCTTTTTGTTGTAACGACCACATAGGAATCACTGACCCAGCCTGCACCGCTGTCAATATCAAAGGGAACCGCATAATAGATCCGCTCATCATCTGCCAGCTTGAGCTTTTCATTTATTATTTTGGGTATCGTATATTTTAATATCATTTCAAACTCCTCTTTACAGGAACATATCCAGCTTACGGCGTTCCTTCATTGTCAGTTCGTTGACATCACGTATCTCAAAACGATTCTCATCAAGATCCGCAATGATCAGCCTGTCGTCCGAAAGTTTTGTGACCGCATTTGAAGCCATATTGATAGCGAATTTGCACTCTCCTTTATCCGTGAGCACATGGAAGTAGGCAAAACCGAACTCATCCTTTATGCTGTAGATTTTTTTGATCACCGGTGTAAAGTAGTTAAGTGCCAGTTGTTCTTTCAGTATCTTAACCGTTTCTTCCGGCATCGCATTCAGATCTTCAATAATACCTATCTCCCTTTCTTTCTCGTCACTCTGTCTTATGGAGATATATTTATCGGCATCCGTAAAGGGAAAGAGTCTTACCACTTTCACACTCTTATAGAGTTTTCCCCTGCTTCTCAGGTTCACAAAGCCGCCTTCGGTCCGTTCAAATTGATCCTCTGCACCGATCATATACAGCTTTGTCATCTCCTCAGCTTCTTTTTCATAATAGTTGATCTCGTTTTCTTCCGTCATTTCACTCACCTCACTGAACTCATCTTTTTTTCTGAGCTGTAATCTGCTTAGTTTATGGTAGATACCGTCCTCATTCTTATCCAGTTCTTCCGCCGTGCCTTCCTCTGCGATACGTCCTTTTTCTATGACTATCAGCCTGTCCGCATCCCTTAAGGTTGAGAGCCGGTGTGCTATGGATAAAGTAGTTCGTCCATTTACCAGTATCTTCAGCGAATTTTGTATCGCCTTTTCTGTCTCCGTATCCACGCTTGCGGTAGCTTCATCGAGTATCAGTATCTTCGGATCAGCCAGTATTGCTCTTGCTATCGATACTCTCTGTTTCTCGCCACCCGACAGGTCTTTACCTGAAGCGCCTATCACCGTATCGTAGCCGTCAGGCATCTTTGATATGAACTCATGGGCGCTGGCCATCTTGGCTGCTCTTATTATCTCAGCTCTTGTGGCATCTGCTCTTCCGTAGGCGATATTCATCGCTACACTGCCCATGAAGATGTAGGTATCCTGTGACACCATGGCCACGTTACGGCGTAGGTCGGCAAGTGCCAGATCTTTCACATCCACTCCGTCTATCTTTATGCTTCCTTCCTGCACATCATAGAGTCTGGATATTACATTGACCAGCGTTGACTTACCCGCACCGGAGCGTCCCACTATACCGAGCAGTTCTCCTTCCTTTACTTTTAAGTTGATGTTCTTTAGTACCGGTTTACTTACGGAATAACCGAAGGTCACATTGTCCAGCTCTATTTCACCTCTCGGCGCATCCATGTGCATCGGATGTTCACGCTCTCTTATATCCGGTATGGAATCAATGATCTCAAATAATCTCTGTGCGGAGTTGATACTGTCCGACCACATACGGAACACTCTTGAAAAGAAATTCATCGGCCCGTTCAGCTGCGCCACATAGCCCACAAAAGTGAGCAGCACACCCAATTCCATCTGCTTTGTCTTTAATACAAAGAACACGCCTATGATCCATATCCAGATACTTGAGACCTCCTGCACCAGGTTATAAAGTATGGAAAACTGATTTCTCAGCTTTACGATATTTACTTCCGTCTCTCTAAGCTTCCTGTTTGGTTTCTCGAATTTCTCAATCTCAGCTGCCTGCTGTCCGAAAGCTTTTACCACACGCGCTCCGGTCAGGTTATCATTAGCTTTGGCGGTAACGGCTTTTTCCGCACGGTGACGCTTGCCCGACAAAGTCCACAGTCCCGGACGGAGCTTGACAGTCATATATACCAGAAGCGGCAGCAATATGCAGGCGATCAGAGCCATCTGCCAGTTCAGTCTATACATGACCACGAAAGTAACTATTATTGTCAGTCCCTGTATAAATACAGAAGGCAATCCGTCGATAAAAAACTCCGTAACACGCTCCGCGTCACTAACCACACGGGTCATCAGCCCGCCTGTCTGTTTGTCAGTAAAGAATTTCAGCGACAGTCTGCTCATTGCCGAGAAGATATCACTCTTTATATCCCTTACCGTGGATGTAGCTACTTTGGCCATTACCGCCATCTGTACCGCACTGGTCAGGTGGCTGATCAGCCTGCAGCCGAACATCATCACAACGAGCAGGATAAGCGCAAGCGTAAACTGTCCGCTAAGACCGTATCTTGCAAGGAACTCCTCATTTCTTGCAAGTACGGAATCATAAAGCACCTTACCTGAAAGATATGGCCAGGCAATGCTGATCACAGCAGATAAGATATAGCAGAAGATCAGCAGCAGTATCGAAGCCTTATATCTGAAGAAATATTTAAGCGTCCTTCCGAAGATCGTGCGCTTATTAGCTTTCTTTGCAGCATAGTTTTCTTCTTCATGATCGATCTCCTGCAACACTTCCTCATCCGGCTTCTCTCCGGATTTTAGCCGTTTCCACTGCCTGATGAAGCCGAACATAGCTTCCGCATTGGTATTGGTAAGAACGGCTATCTCAGCTTTTTCACCGTCGTAATCGGCGCATAGAACATTGGAACCTATATGTCTTTCAAGACGGAGTTCTTCTGTTTTATCTATGGCATACAGACATATGTTACTGTCGCTGCCCGTCTCTTCCTTAATGCCTTCTTTTTCCTTCGCTCCCCTGAAGTACCACACATGATCATCAGGTAGTTTTTCGGTATATACACCGAGAGACTTTTCCGTAAGAAATACGAAACCCGAGATATACTCACAGTCTGAATTCAGGTCTATGGGGCTTGTTAACAACAGATCCCCCTCTTTTATGTCATATGCTGCAAGCTCTCCTTTTATGTATTTCGAAAGCTTTTTCTCTTTCATTTTTCCTCCGTTAATGTATTATTCCGCAACACCTGCCGGCACATAGGCCTTTATGCTGATGCCTTCTTCAAGGTATTCTTCTTCCAGGATGCTTCCGTATCTGTGAAGTTTATCAAGGGTCCCCGCTTTGTCATATGGGATCAGATATTCCACATATTTTCTGCTCTTCTGAAGTATATCCTCTATAGTTGCCAGTACCCATTCCGTATTATATCCGGTCTTAGCCGAGATCCTTGCACATGCATCTGCCTTAGTGTCTTTCAGCCATTCAGTTCCGTCAAGCAGATCCGCCTTATTAAAGACCGTTATCACGGGCTTTCCCTTGATATCCAGATCCCGCAGCGTATCATAGACAACCTGTAAATGCATATCCAGCGCCGGATCCGAAGCATCTGCAACATGCAGGATGATATCCGCATATTTTGCTTCTTCCAGCGTACTCCTGAAGGCATCGATAAGCTGATGAGGCAGCTTGTTGATAAACCCTACCGTATCCGTAAACAGCACTTCCTGTCCCCCTTTCAGCACACAGCTTCTTGTGGTAGGGTCAAGCGTAGCGAAAAGCTTATCCTCCGAAAGTACTGAAGCATCGGTAAGGAGATTCAGCAGTGTTGATTTTCCCGCGTTGGTGTATCCGACGATAGCGACAACGGGTGTCATGTTACCCATACGTTTTTTCCTCGTTGTCATACGCATACGCTGCATTTCCCTGATCTCAGAAGAAAGTCTGGCTATGCGTTTTCCTATCACTCTTCTGTCGCTTTCCAGCTTGCTCTCTCCGGGGCCTCTGGTACCGATACCGCCGCCCAATCTGGACATAGCCTTGCCGGCTCCCACAAGATGGCTGGAACGGTATTTAAGCTGTGCCATTTCCACCTGGAGTTTTCCCTCACTGGTATGTGCATGGGCTGCAAAAATATCCAATATCAGCATAGTCCTGTCTATCACCTTTGTATCCAGCAGTTCCGAGAGATTCCTCATCTGCGCCGGGGAAAGCTCATCATCACATATTATACCATCTGCTTCGCGTGCCATAATGCTCATCTTAAGCTCGGCAGCCTTGCCGCTTCCTATGTAGCTTACGGGATCAGGCTTTGACATTTTCTGCTTCATTCTTCCCACTGCTATTCCGTCAGCGGTTTCCAGCAGCTCTGCCAGCTCATCAAGCGATGCATCCGCTTCTTCTTCCGATCCGCTGTAAACTATCAGCAAAATATATTTTTCTTTTCTTATATCATTTTCAAACATACATCTACCTCCTCTCAATCACGGGGACGGTTCTCCGGTTGATTCCAGCCGTTTTCTCCCCTCAAAATCCCTAACAGTCTCTGTTTTCAAGGCCAATCAGAGAACCGTCCCCCCGGTTGATTTAAACCTTCCTGCTATAGAGCCGGTCAGTCCCTCCGCCGTAATTGACTATATCCCTCACATAACTGTAGCCGTATTTCTCATACAGTCCTTCATATTCCGAAGGGATATAGCATACGTCAAAGCCCTGTTTTTTCGCATAAGCTTCCGCATAAGCTATAAGTCTTCTGCAGATTCCCTTTTCCCTGTACTCTTCTGTCACGAACAGCGTGGATATCCAGGGGCATGTCTCGGGAAGCGGATAATAATCTGTCTTTAGCAGCGATGCCATGCCGACTATCTTCCCGTCGATAACGGCTGCAAACATAGTCTCCCAATCCGTATAATTCCAGCTTCTGATATTCTCTGCAGTATGCTCCTTAACCTCTGCCCAGGAACAGTTTTGAACGAATTCAAGCAATTCTGCGGCAAGAAACGTGTCTTTATCGACTTTCTTTATCTCTGCCAGACCGAAATGCTTCGCGACCAGCGCTGCCGTTTCCTCAATGCCCCTTTTGTCATCACGCTCCAGCCAGAAATACCCGCTCTTCTTAACATCCTGAAAATACTGCTCATTCAATGACTGCAGCGTTTCATTGCAGGTAGCCTTTGCCTTTTCGTAATCCGAAGCGCTGTGAATAAAATCGCTGAATCCCTGATGATCCGGCCTGTTGCAGTAGTCTTCCACCAAATCCCTGGGTTCCTTTAGCATAAAAGCCATTCTGGAAGGATCGGTGACCATTGCCGCCTGTTCCAGTGTCAGATGACAGTCACAGATGATCGGTCCGTTCACTGACAGCCTCATCAGATCCAGCAGCACAAAGTCCAGCTGTTCCCTCGTATTCTGAAGCAGCCAGCTTTTATACTCTTCCACACTGCGCCCGAAAAACTCATCGGCATCCTTAAAACTTCTGTTCATTGCAGGCTGATGCTCTTTATCCGATATCCGCTGATGATCCTCAAAACGTTCATCTATGTCATATACGGGGATACCGAACTTTTTTCCCAGTGTCCTGGATACGACAGTCTTGCCGCCGCAGGGCGTACCTGCTATAAAATACACATTTTTTAAATATTCTTTTATTATATTATCCTGAAATATCATGATCTTTTTCTCCTTTTTCGTTGCTTATTTATTTACATTTCCGATCAGATATCCTTAAGCCTTATAAATATCACCATTTTTCTTACCTCCTTATTTCTCAACCGGGGAACCGTCCCCCTGATCGTCAACTTTCAATCACGGAACCGTCCCCGTGATTGTTAACTTTCAACCGCGGAACCGTCCCCCTGTTCGATTCCGTTTTCGGTGAGTCTGTAAATGACGTCGCAGACTTCCGAAAGATATTTTCTGTCATGTGATACGCTGATGATCGCTCCCGGAAATTCTTTAAGCATCAGTCTGATCACCGGCCCCGACAAAGGTGAGAAATTTCTCGTCGGTTCATCAAGTATCAGCACGTTCGCACCGGACATGCTGAGTTTCAGCAGAAGTACCTTAGCCTTCTGTCCGCCCGATAATTCGCCTATGGGATGATCCATCTCATCAGCCGTATACTTAAGCGCTCCGAGATATGTACGTATCCTGGTCCTTTCCGCTTTGTCACCGCTTTTGTCCAGATAGTCAACCGGCGTCATGTCAGGATCCAGTAATTCTTCGTAGTTCTGAGGCATATACTCTGCCCTGATATCCTCTCTTTTAAGCAGTTCCTCCGCAATGCCGGAAAGCAGTGTTGTCTTCCCGCAACCGTTTAAGCCGATGAGTCCGATTTTTTCGGATCCCCGTAACTTCAGCTCGATATTCTTTGAAAGCAATCTGCTTCCGTCTTTTGTCCTAAGTTCAGGGAGCATATATTCCAGCACCCTTTTTCCCGCAGGTATCACGCTGTTCTTATCTCCGAGCTTAAAGAAGATCGCTTCCTCAGTTTCGGGGATATCGCTCATCTGCTCATCCTCACGTTCAAAACGCTTTTCCATTGCCTTGATGTTCTTCATCTTTTTCTTAAGCAGCTGACCTATGTGGTCTCTGTCCGCCCGGGAGATATTATCAAGCCGGCTGCCCACGCTCTGCTCCATACGCCTTATCTTTTCATCTCTTTTCTTCTTCTCCCTGCGTTCACCGAGCGCTATCTGTTCCTGCTTTTCAAAGCTGTTAAGCCGTTCCTTCACATACTGCTCATAAGGCATATTTGCCACTGTATGCCGACATTTCGTCTTCCTGCGTATCTGTTCGAAATGGATCACCCTGTTTGCCGTATGCTCGATCAGCACCTCATCATGAGATATGAAAAGCACTGCTCCGTCAAACTCATTGATGATGCGTTCCATAAGTTCGAGTGTCTCTATATCGATATCGTTTGAAGGTTCATCCAGAAGCAGTATGGTCGGCTTTTCCATCAGTATCCGCATCATCTGCGCCTTTACTCGTTCTCCGCCGGATAGTGTCCGCATCTTCTGTTCGCGGTAAAAGAACTCCTGCTCTACATGAAACTCTCCGGCCTGCATCGACAACTCTTTCGGAGTCATCTCATAAAAGGCTTCCTTTTCCGCAAAGTATGCAGCCACGCTTTTTTCTTCATCCTTCTTAGGCAATTCCTGAGGAAGATAGGCCATCATCTCCCTGCTGATCACCTTTTCGCCTTTATATTCTATATAATCATCCACCAGTTCCGGATCATATATCCACTTCATCAGTGTAGACTTCCCGTTACCTTCCTCGCCTATCATGACCGCTCTGTCCCCTTTATTCAGGACCAGCGAGAAATCTTCGAGTATGGTCCTCAGATCTTTTCTGTGTATGAAAGTAACATTCTTTAACTGAAACATACTACCACCTGCTTTCATGGGGAGTGCGCAATAAAAAAATCTGTTTCACGTACGCAAAACAGACTCACATAAATATACCCCTATACTGAACAGGTGCAAATACATGATAATCCGGAAGCGTACACAAACAAGTTGCAAATAAGCTGCAACTCCTCACTGTTTAATGTATACCAAAGCCAGATTATCTGATCCTCATCTTCACACCTTTGCGCATAGCGCCCTTTCTTTATCTGAATCGCATCATACCACAGGATAAATCTTTATGCAAGTATATTTTTTTAACATAACTATAATTGCTTTTCCTTACTCTAACACTTATAATATGCTATGTGAGGGAAAACAGTATAAGCAATCAGATAGCCGGGATAAGCAAGCTGCACATGGTACGCTTTTATCACCTCTTCGGAGAAGAAAGTCCCATGTACGGTATTTTGGCCTATTATCAGGATAAGACCATCAATCTCTGCAATACGGATCCCTGCTTTGATCTGCTCTTTGAAAGACTGGCTTACGTGTATGGTCTTGAATCTTCTTCCTCCGTAATCATAACGGATGAGGAAACAAGAAAAATTCTTGAAAATGCAGCTGCCTTTTCCGATTGCTTCTATCATGAGCTTCTTTCGGATTATTCCCCGATCACTACTCCCATGATAGTTCCCAAGGCCTACTCACACATATATTTACTTCCCATCGTCAAATATATCCTGAACAGTATCTATGTGGATACGAGCGACAGCCTGATCTTTCCTGAATATGATAAGATCTGGTTTGGAAAAGGCATGATCGATGCTACGAGAAACGGTCAGAACCTGCATTTCCCCTGCCGTATTCTCTCCCCCGATCCCGGCTATCATGAGATCACGCTTCTTAATGTACTCACAACGGGAAACACACTGAATGTCAGTATCGCATTTAATCGCAGAGATATTGCGCTTTCTTTTTACGACCGCTATTTCGGCTACGAAGGCTATATGACATACAGAACAGATAAAGACAGAGCGGCGTTTGAACTTAGCCTCTCTCAAAAAGATTCCGTAGTCTTTCACAGGGAAATGGAATATCAGCAGATAAAAGGATTTCCACCTGGTAACCGCATTCTTAAACTCACCCGTACAAAAAGCGATGACTGGTCCTGTTATGAACTTCCCTGGAACGGCCGCATTCATCTTGCATCGGCAAACGACTGTGAATACAGAGTAACGGTCAATGAAAGTAAAAAAATAAACATAAGCCGCTGCCTCTGTTATAAGAACCTCAAAGCAGAAGAAACAGAACTCACAGATCTTTGTGTTTACAGCTTGAATCTGTATGAACGTGAAGACCTGGCCGAGCTGCATATGCTTAGAGAAGCCCCCCCTGTTTCCGGAACTTATGCTGCAGAATACGCCGGAACATTTTATAGCGCAGGCAATACCCCTTAAAATTACAGGAGATAAAAAATGGCAAACGATTATCTGAATGCAGGAAAAGCCGCAACCGGCAAAAAACTCAACAAAATCCTTGATGAGCTTAAAGATGATATAAACAAGCGCCATCTTAAATCCGATCCTCTGAAAGAACTTGTTGACGGACTTGAACGCATAAAAATCGGTACAGAGCTTCCCAGGATCAAACCACTTGCGCTTTATCTCGATCTGATCGAAATGCTCCGTGCCGGATCCACGCAGCCCGGAAACTTTCCTACTCTCATAAACAGCGCGGAAGTCCTCTACGAAAATCTTTTCCTCTTTGGTGAAAAAACACCCGAGTTTGAAAAGACTGCTGAGATCTTTAAAGTACTTGCAGGCCAAAACGGATTGGTGATCAAAAGCTTCTTTGATCCCTATCTCTTTGCTTCCTTTACCGACAAGATCAATTACCTGACTCTTGTTAATGTGATTCACTCCGAAAGCAACGCCCTTAAGATATTTGACGGTCTCAGATCCTACGCGCTGGAAGCAAGACCCTTCTTTATCGATGACGAAGCTTATATGGCTTATTTACTGAATCTTGTCAGTAAAATGCGTTTCATCGCTCCCGATGAATACGGAGAGCATTTAAAAAACGAGCTATGGAAATTACAGAGAGAAAACGGGCTCTATGATATAGATCCGCTCCGCCTTGCCGCAGTCGAGAAAAATGTACAGACAGCCGCTCTGACGATAGAAAACGGGAAAAGCGTTCTTGAATCCCTTGAGATAAAGAGCCGTGAGCTTGAACAACTCACCCGCGAACTGGAAGAACACACGCAGGAGACCCTGCGTACCGCCGAAAGCATTCTTGAGAACAAGGCAAAAAACGCAAGAGATCTTATGGATGCAGAGCTTAATGATTATAAAGAAGCGGAGAAGAACGCCCTGCATCTTGAAAAAGATATCTTTGTTAAAGAACTTTTTTCCGATATCGAGAGCGAACTCACTAAATATAAGGCTATGGCCGGCGCCATAACCGGCTCCGCCGCAGCAGAGATCACTACCCTTTCGAAAGATGCCGACAAAGTGATCAGCCGCCTGAAAGAATCCATGGATAACGAAGAACGGCTGCGGGAGTATTCAATACGTTCCCGCGAAGATAATGAGCTCCTGGAAAAGATAGCAAAACTGCAGCTCTTAAACGACAGCATGATAGACAGACTCGGAAAAGCCGCTGCAGCACCTGTCGAGGTCCCGGCTGATGCCGCCCCTCAGCTTCCGGTACAGACTTCAGAAGCCTGTAAAAATATGCCGGATACTTTATCCGACATTTCCCGTCCTCTTCCAAAACATCGAGCAATACCTGCAGTCAATCCTCTGCTTGATCGAAATGTTCCCTTCAAGGAAAGGTTTGCTCTGGCAATGAAGGAGAAAGAACGCAGGATGGCGGCCGGCGAGATATTCCACGAAATGTTCGACGATGTCCTGATCGCCGTCATGGAAGAAGTCAATCCTTATCTTATCGGCCCTTCCGGCTGCGGTAAGACCTATATGGTCAGCCAGATAGGCGAGATCCTTAATATCGATCTCTCCGATATAGGTTACATCAACGAAGAATATGATATCCTTGGCTATGTAACGGCCATGGGCGAATACAGCGAATCTAACTTTTACAGGCTGTACAAATACGGCGGCATAGCCTTCTGCGATGAGCTGGACAACGGAAACAGCAAAGCAACCGTAAAGCTGAATTCCTTCCTGGTCAACCGTGTACATGCAAGTTACTGTTTCCCCGGAGGTGAACGCGTAGAGAAACATCCCAATTTCCGTGTCATTGCTGCCGGAAACACAGACGGAAGCGGCGCTGACTTAAATTACAGCACCAGGGAACGCATAGAGGAATCTGTCCAGCAGCGTATGATCCCCATCTACGTTGATTATGATAACCGTGTTGAAGAAGCAATACTCAAAAACTATCCCGACTGGTTCATCTTTGCCTGCGCTTTCCGCAAGGCTACAGATGAATGGAGCGCTGCCAGCGGCATTCCCGCTCAGGGAATCTTTACCACCAGAGATGCTTTCCGCGTCAAAGAATACCTTGACAACGGCAGTTTCACTCCGGACAAGATCATGAGATATGAATTTGTCCAGACCAAGGAAAGCGAGTATCTCGGCTTTTTAAAGGAGGCTATCGGCAGACAGCTTACAACGGAATCCCCCGCTTACCCCATCTATCTGTTATTTGCGCAGGAAACAGACCGCATACGCCAGAATGGAAGATACGGCTCATGAAGATTAAAGAACTCAGCTTTCATGATGAATACCAGGCATACAGGATCTATCGGATAGACTTCAACTCCCTGACTCAGCTTGAGCTTTTCCTGTCCGGAGATCAGGCGGTAAATACTACTGCCTTCAGTTCCCAGAAGAGCCTTACTCTTCCCGTGGAATTCGCCGGTGTGCCTTTGAATGAAGCGATACAGTACTGTCATGGGGGATATGCAGAGGGTTTTCCCCTCTTCCTTCAATTAAAAAAGGAACTCGAGAATACAAACCGTAAAACCACAAACGTACGAAGGAGCGTCCCTTCCGTCGTGGGCTCCCGTCCTCATATTCCCAACTTCGTTGCCGGAACTCCCAAGACCATGTGGAGACTTGATAAAGCAGAATCCAAGAGTTTTATAGATGTTTATATCAATCTTGTTTACAGTGCAGATACCACGGAAGAACAGATACGAAACCGCGGCATCTTAACACTTAACATGATCAATCTTTTCGAGCAGAATAACATCGCGGTAAACTTAAGCGTATTTGAAGCAAGCATGTTGAAAAACGAAATCTTCATTGCGGACATCCGCCTCAAGAAACCCGGCCAGGTACTCAACGTCGGCAAGTGTTACTATCCCTTATGCGGAAAGGAATTTGTAAGAAGGCTGATGCTTCGCGTTAAAGAATCTATGCCCTTCAAACAGGAATGGGGAAAGGGTTACGGCATCGGTGTTCCGCGAAAGCTCTTAAGAAAATTGATGAACATAGACAGCAACAAACTCCTTATCGGTTCACCCATGGAGATGGGCATTAAGGGAAAAAACATTTTTGAGGATGCAGATCACTTTTTTGAATGCTTAAAACTTACGGATAAGATCCTGGTACCGAAATACACTCTACATCAAGGTAAAGCCATATGAGCAGAACTGGTTTTAATGAAATAACGGACATACTGAATCTCGGTGCGCTGAGCCAGAACAGACTGGCTGAGCTGAACAGCCTTGTCACTAAAAGGATAAACGATAGCGATCATAGCGGCATATACCGATTATTTGACGAACTTCTTGCCATAGCCGAAGAAAAAGATGTCAAAATAATGGCAGCCAAAGAGAAGCAGCTGGATGAACTTGAAAGTGCCCTGTCTGAAAAACGGATAGAACTCCTTAAGGATGCTAAATTGCTTGATTCTCTGATACTGACCAATGTGGGCTATATTGCATTTCTTGAAGACGATATAGCCGTGGCGAAGGAATACCTTGACAGTCCCATAGCCGAAGCAGTACAGGACGCATATACCCTGTATGACACTATGCAGAAACGCTATCAGGAATTGGTACTCACCAAAAACGTTGCCACGGCTTTTTCGGAACAGATCAGACTCTCCGAAAATACCCTTCTCTCCCTCGCCTCCAGGATAGCTTATATACGGGCCAACTTTATCCCGCTGCTCCGCGGCAGGATATCGGCCGAGACCGCCCGCATCCTTGCCGCAGAACTCAAAAAGAATATAAACGACTTATAATATTTCCATCGACAGCTCGAGACTGATATGAGGAAGCGCAATGCGGTAGCGTTCATCCAGTGCCGGTCCGCAGCTTGCTGAGCCTACGCCGGCCATCATACCGTCTACACACAATACCGTATCACCGCATTTTTCCAGTTCATAATTATGCTTCTTCTCTGCCAGTTCTTCCTGAGTATACTCGGATATATTAAATGAGAATGTATCCGGAGCGCTAAAGCGAAGTCCGATATTTTTATTTTCTACCCTCAGCTCCCTGCAGCCGTAATGCGAAGAGTTTTCCTGCGGCCTCACATAATCCTCATATGCTTCGGATACTTTACCGTCAAAGGCGCCGAAATAAGAAGCCTGATGCTTGTCTATATAACTCTCTCCGGGCCCGTATCCGAGATAAGCAAACTTACTGAATGATTTGGGCAGAAACAGCCTGATCCCGAATCTCGGTAAGAAACTTAGCTTGTCGGAAGTCTCTCCCTTACAGCTGATGTTCAGTCTTCCCTCAGTGTCTATCTTATATACAGTCTTAAGCTTCGCAAAAGGCCGGTAAATATTCCAGCCGCAGGAACTATCAACTTCGATCGTAACCTCTGTTTTTTCTTCTGTTACTTTTACGGAGTATATCTTGGTATCATAATCATTAAGATGCAGCTTGTACCAGTCTCCGCGCATATTGTCATTATCTGTCGGAGCCCTGAAGAAGTTGAACTGCATAGGTCTTTTAAGCAGTTCACTCCCCTTTACCCTTAAAGAAATAAAGCAGCCTTTCCTCTTATCAAACACATAGCTGATGTCTTCAACATTTATATATAGTTTAAGGTCTTCCTGCTTAACAAGCGGCTTTCCTGTCTTCACAGCTTTCTTAACCGTCGTACTGTTTTTCTTACACTTAAGCTTAAGCTGGTCGAAGCATACTTCATAACCCTTATCACACCAGAGTTCCTTCTTCTTTGCAGTAAAAATGAAGCGTATATAACTGTCCGAAGGCTGTGCTTCTTCAGCCTCTTTTATCATAAACTTAGTCTCCTTGAGCGGCTCAAGATCAAAATCAAAATCTCCCTGCGCCTTGATCTTCCCTGCCTGTGTCAGCTCATAATGTCCTTTTAGCAGCTCTCCTGCATTGGCAAAAGCAAGATAACTCTTAAGTATATATTCTCCGGGCCGTTTCCCCTCTAGAACGCGTATGGGACGGTATACCTGCTTGACTTCCTTAAGCCCTGTATGCGGTGTCCTGTCAGGATAGCATAATCCGTCCATGCAGAAATTACCGTCGTTATGCCGTTCACCGAAATCACCGCCGTAACCGTACTTTATTCTGCCGTCTTCGGTCTTGCCTGTCGGTACACTGTGATCGCACCATTCCCAGATCAGTCCGCCCGCGAATCTCTCATTCGAATAAAAGACATCTCTGTAATCTTCAAGATCCCCGGGGCCGTTGCCCATACTGTGACAGTATTCACAAAGTATATAAGGCCTCTTCTCCTTTTTATCCTTAAGGAATTCTTTCATATCCTTAGGTGAGGGATACATCCTTGATACCATATCTAATACATCATCCGGCGTATCATCGAGATGATGCATGCTCTCATAATGAACAGGCCTCGTATCGTCCATTTTCTTGACCAGCAAAGCCCCCTCCCGCAGATTGGTACCGTAGCCTGTTTCATTGCCGAGGGACCAGAACACAACTGAAGGACGGTTCACATCCCTTGAAACAAGCGCTTTTTCTCTGTCGAGTATAGCTTCACGGAAAAGTTTATCTGAAGCAAGCAGCGCTATACCGCCGTATCCGCCTTCTTTGCTCCATTTGAAATCCTGATACACATCTATACAGCCATGGGCTTCCAGATCTGCCTCATCGATCACATAGAAGCCGTATTCATCGCATAAATGATAGAATCTCGGCACATTGGGATAATGCGAAGTACGTATCGCATTTATATTATGCTTTTTCATCAGGATCAGATCCCTGCGCATCTGCTCCATGCTTGCCACATATCCCGTATCCGGATAGCTGTCATGCCTGTTGACACCACGGAACTTAAGGGGCTTGTCATTAAGCTTTACCACACCCTTTTCTATGCTGATCTTTCTGAAGCCTACCCGTTCACCGATAAGCTCCTTACCGCTCTCTATCAACAGCCTGTAGAGCACCGGTGTTTCCGCGGACCAGAGTTTTATTTCCTTCAGCTTAAAGACTGCTGTTTCTCCGCTTTTGGCGTTGCCGCTGCATATGAGTTCTCCCTCCGGTGTTTGCAGTGACAGCTTCGCATCGCTGCCATATACCGTTACTTCCAGTCCGGCATTCTTTCCTCCTCTTCCGATGTCTGTCTTTATCCTGTAATCCAGGATCCTTTTCTTCGGCCTCTTCAGCATGTACACATCTCTGAAGATGCCGCTTAAACGTATCTTATCCTGATCCTCCAGATAGGTACCGTCACACCATTTGAGAACTGCAACGGTCAGCGTATTTTTCCCGGCCTTTAGATACTTCGTGATATCAAATTCCGAAGTCCTGTGTGACACCTGGGAATATCCCGCAAACTCATCATTCACATACAGATACAGACAGCTGTCCACGCCTTCAAAGCACAGTATCCGCTGCAGACCGTCAGGCTCATACATATATTCCCTCCTGTATATCCCGACCGGATCATCATCAGGCACATAAGGCGGATCAAAGGGAATAGGATAGACAACATTGGTATACTGCGGCCTGTCGTAACCCTGCAGCTGCCAGTTAGCAGGTACCGGGATCTTTTTCCCAAAGCGTATGCTGAGAAAATCATCCTCCAGATCAAGCACCGAGCAATAATATTTAAAATCCCATTTCCCGTTCAACAGTTCAAAACAGCCGGACTCCTCTCTTTCGGAAAAGGGATCCTGTCCTTTCGCAAAAGGTATGAAATACGCGTGCTCCTTCAATGTCCCTATATGCAGTCTGTGAGGATCTTCATGGTAGATCATCTTTGATCTGGGTGAATCTGTCTTTGCCAGCTCCTTAAGTTTCATGCCTGCTCTCCTTTCTTATACTCCCACCATTCGTGTACGAGGCTTTTGTAACCCCATTCCTTCATCTTCTCATAGGTAATACGGTAATTAGCTTTGTAATGTCTTCCTGTCACACTGTACCTGATAAACTCCTGTATATAGCTATCCAGTTCCTTAAGACTTCTGTCCGTAGTCAGATATGGGAAAAACCATCTGCTCCAGGAAAAAGCCTTCTCATCAGCCGAATACAGCTTTTTATTCAGAGCCCTTATGAAGCCTTTTGCTGCCCTGTCCCCCGGCAGCTCTTTCTTCCTGCACCAGCGGTTCAATGCCCTGGCTTTACGTCTGACTTTTCCTTTAAGTTTTTCTTTTGTTGCCGCCGACAGATCGACTTCAGTTCCGCTTATGCCGAAGCCAAGAAACTCCACGGTCTCTCCCGGCGCATATATATGCAGTTTTTTTTCGTTGAATTTCAGTCCATGTTCTGCGAGAGCCTGAGTGAGCTTTTCCCTGAGCCGCCCCAGCTCTTCCTTATCCGCCGCAAGTATCAGTATATCATCCGAATAGCGGAAATACTCCTCATTTGCAAACATCCTGTCTGTCTCACTCAGATAAACATTAGCAAAAAATGGGGCAACCGGTATTCCCGCCATTGCTCCGTGCTTTTCGCTTTTTATGCTGCCATCGGGAAGCATTACCCGTTCCTCCTTAAGCATCTTTTCGAACAGCTCAAAAAGCCTTATATCATCCGTCTTAAGAAATTCGAGTTTTGTGAGTAAGCATTCGATATCGATGGAATTGAAATAATCACTTACGTCCGCCTTCAGACACCACAGCTGACCTTCTGCGTTGCTCTCATGAAATCTTCTGATAGCATCTCCCGCGCTCCTGTTCCTTCTGAAAGCATAACAGCTATCCGTAAACAGCTCATCATAACGATACAGCATAAATGCTATACCCTTAAGATAAGAGTTAAAAGGTTCGGGATAGGAATAGATCACCCGCTTTTTGCTTGAACCGCTTTTATTTATCTCAAGTCTTCGCGGCAGCGGCAGCTCCTTTGCTGCCTCCTTATAGCTTTCGCAGTCAATAAAAGAACGCCACGCCCCCTCCTCTCCGCGATCGAGGTGCCCGTGTTCTTTTTTATACCTGAGGAAATCCTCCCATGTATCCTGTTGTAAAAGAAGTTCAAGAATATCCATAAATATAAAAAAGGAAAGAGAAAAAACTTTGAAAGAAACAAAGCGTGCTTGTTTCTACCGGGCAATACGTTTCTTCGCTGCCTGCAAAGCTTTTATAAAGAAACGCTGCACCCGCTGCAGGCGTGAATCTTCACATTTCTCTTTCCTTTTTACACCTGATCAGTTAAGAGCTTCCAGTATGCGTTCACGCATATAGTTCACTCCATTGGGAAGGTACTCGAAAAAGTCCAGTACCTTTATCCCGTTCATATCGCAATAGGTCTTCACCTGACGGTTAGCGACATGATCATATGTTAAATACTTTTTCCAGACTCTGATATATACTGCTTTCCCGTTCGCACTGAGCTTATAAGTGAAAGCATCCGGAGTAGCGCAGTTTCCTCTCTTATAGATCTGCTTTCCTGCAACAACTTCTATCTCATCAACAGGCACGAACTCTTCCACTCTGACATCACTGCGCTCGGCAAGCACTTCTTTTAACTTAACATCAAAGGGCCTTGCATCCTTTTCATACTGCTGCTGCAGCTGCGTAGTGGTAGGCGTCCCCGCCGGACGCGCATAGTCTTCTACCTTGTTATCCGCCTCACTTAACATCTTTCCCGCTGCTACGGCCATTTTGGCCAGACTACCGAGTAAACTCATACTGCCCCCCCTTCTTTGATCTCAAAATACTTCGCTTCAAATTCCATTATCGGTATGGGCTTGGAAAAATAATATCCCTGGAACATCTTACAGCCCATATCATACATCATATCCAGCTGTTTCTTGGTCTCCACGCCTTCGGTGATGACCGACATATCCAGTTCCTTTGCCATACTGATTATATGGTTAAGTATTATCTCCGAGCGTTTTTCCTGCTCTATGCTTTTCAAAAACGCTCTGTCTATCTTTATGACGTTGGCTTGTATGTCTTTGAGTAAGTTAAGTGAGGAATAGCCCGTCCCGAAATCATCTATCTCTACTTTGAAGCCTCTGTTCTGAAGTCTCTTCACCAGCTCTATGCAGCCTTCCGGGTCTGCCATTACTGCAGATTCCGTTATCTCGAGATTGAGTCTCGAAGGATCCACATCATATTTTCTGACCAGATCCGCAAAGGTCTTTTCGATATCTATGTAGATCATATCCTTGGGTGAAATATTAACCGACAGCGGCAGGTTTTCTTTTACGGTACCTGTCCAGTTTTTAAGCTGTATCACGGTCTTCTCCCAGATATAGCAGTCCAGTTCATGTATAAGTCCTGCATTCTCCAGTACACTGATAAAACGATCCGGAGGAACTATCCCCTGCTCCGGATGATTCCATCTGACCAGCGCTTCCGCAGAAAGCAGCTTTCCGTTCCTGTCATTCTGGGGCTGCAGGAAGATGCTCATCTGGTCCTTTCTGAGAGCTTCTTCAAAACCGGATATGACCTCGCTGGAATACAGCCGGTCCAGTATCATCGTATCCCTGTATCTGTTCAATGCCACCGGATGATCCGAGGCTATGGCTTTTAAGGCAATCTGCGCCTTGTCGCACATTATGGAAATGTCTTCCTTGCGATCTGTTACCGGATAGAGTCCGAACTGGATATGGACCTTGTAGATCCCGAACTGCTGTCTGTCTACGACTTTCTGTGCAACGCGTCTTAAGGCTTCCTCGTCGAAATCCTCCTCTGCCATAAGCATCAGAAAATGGTCTGCCCTTATGCGACCGTATACGCCTTTTGAACCTGCCAGTTCACGGCACATTGCCGCCATGGAATAGAGTATGTCATTTCCGCGGCTCCTGCCGTACAGCTGGTTGACAAGTTTAAAATCCTTGATATTGGCCCTTATCAGTATGCTCTTCTTATCTGCGGCATGGGAAAGGTATTCCATTGCCGCATCCTTAAAGCCTTCCCAGTTACTTATTCCGGTCAGTGTATCTATGACTTCACGGAATTCAATGCTGCCTGCATCTTTATTCCACTCGTCATCGGATATGACATCACCTTCATTCACCTTACGGATCATTTCCAGACAGTACTGACGTCTTCCCGTCTCATCATCAAGAACAAGGGGTACCGCCACTACCTTGTATGCCTGTTCACCGGATATCTCGGATTTCTCCTGTATCATACCCGACTGGGCGGCACGGTAGCTGGCACAATCCAGGCAACGCCTCCCGCGCCCCCACTGGGCATGACAGTATTCCCCCTCTGATCTTTTTATCTCACCATCCGAAGATATGTATATCACCTTACATTCGGACGGATCCACAATGCGAACCACATCATAGAGTTCGTCCACTGCCTTCATGAACTGTTTTATTTCGTCAATTTTGAATGAAGGTATGATCATTAATCTTCCTTGTTACTTTCAGCAACAGCCTCCGCTCTTGCCGCCACTTCCTTCTCCTGTACATCCGAAGGTGCCTGCTCGTATCTGATGAATTCGTATGCATAATCACCCCTGCCGCCGGTCATGCTTCTTAAATCCGTGCAATAACCGTATAAGGAGGACATGGGTATCTCGGCTTCCACAACCTGCTTGCCGTTTCCGTCGGGATTCATTCCGAGAACTCTTCCTCTTCTCTTGTTCAGATCACCCATAACATCACCGGTATACTTATCGGGAACGGTAACCTTGAGGGAAGCAATGGGTTCGAGAAGTATAGGTCCCGCTTCCATAAAGCCCTTCTTGAAGGCCTGTATCGTAGCCATCTTGAAGGCCATTTCCGAAGAGTCAACGGGGTGATAGGAACCGTCGTAAAGCACTCCCTTTACACCCACAACGGGATAGGCCGCAAGAGGTCCTCTCAGGACTGATTCCTGCATACCTTTTTCTACTGCAGGGAAGTAGTTCTTGGGAACGGCGCCGCCGACGACTTCCTGAGTGAATTCATAAGCTTCTTCCAGATTGCCGCTGGGTTCGAAACGCATCTTGACATGACCGTACTGTCCGTGTCCGCCTGACTGCTTCTTATACTTGTATTCAACATCGGAATTCTTCCTGATCGTTTCTTTATATGCGATCTTCGGAGCAGAAAGCTCTATCTCAAGCTTATACTCGTTCAGCAGTCTGCTTGCTACCACATCCAGATGCTGCTCTCCCATACCGTAAAGCAGTGTCTGTCTGTTCTCACCGTCATTCACTACCCTTAAGGTCTGGTCTTCATGAGTCATCTTCTGCAGAGCCTGAGCCAGCTTATCTATATCACCCTTATTCTTGGGCTTGTAACGCATATAGGTATAAGGCGTGGAGATCGCTGCTTTTCCGTACTGTATGGTATTTGCCTTGGTGGAAAGCGTGTTGCCTGTCCTTGCAGCCGTAAGCTTTGCGATGGCGCCTATATCACCTGCATGGAGTTCCTTTATCTCTTCTGCCTTGCCGCCGGTAAGGATATAAAGCTTTGAAACCTTTTCCTCTACGTCCTTATCCTTGTTGTAGATAGTATCATCAGCCTTGAACACACCGCTCATGACCTTTATCAGCGAATACTTGCCGATGAAAGGATCCACGATGGTCTTCCAGATATACGCGCTCTTAGGTTTGGAGAAATCGTAATCAGCCTGGAATATCTCATTGTTCTTAAGGGAGATGCCCGCAACCTTCTTGTTGAGAGGTGAAGGCATGAGTTTTACTATATCATCCATCAGCGCATATGTACCCTGGCAGAGCACGTTGGATCCCATTGATATCGGGAAGATATCGCAGGTATTCACGCTGATGCGAAGAGCTGCTCTTACTTCGTCTTCTGAGAAACTCTCACCGCCGAAGTATCTTTCCATCATATCTTCGCTGGTCTCTGCGACTGCTTCGATCAGCTGCTCATGATAAGTCTCAAGATACTCCTTGCTGTAATCGGGCATTTCCATATCAACCACTTCCTTGCCCTGCCACTTCTGAGCCTTCTGGCTGATAACATTTACATAGCCCACAAATTTTTCATTTTCACGGATAGGGAAATGAAGAGGAGCTATCTTCTTTCCGTATCTTTCGATCAGGTCATCGACAACATTCTTGAAAGATGCGTTGTCCACATCCATATCGGTAACGTAGAACATGCGGGGAAGCTTATTCTTTTCGCACAGATCCCATGCTCTCTCTGTACCGACTTCCACGCCTGCTTTACCGGAAACAACGATGATCGCCGCATCAGCAGCACTGATAGCTTCTTCAGCCTCTCCGACAAAGTCAAACATACCGGGAGCATCGAGAACGTTGATCTTTGCTCCTTCCCATTCCATTGGGATGACAGAGGTCGATATGGATATGAGGCGCTTCTGCTCCTCTTTTCCGTAATCGGAGATGGTGTTCTTATCTTCGGTTTTTCCCATACGTGAGGTAAGTCCGGCCAGATAAGCCATAGATTCTGCAAGTGCTGTCTTTCCCGCACCGCTGTGCCCCAAAAGTACCACATTTCTGATCTTGTCTGTTGTATAGACGTTCATATCGTAACCTCCATTTTGTTTTTTTGTGGAATTTTCATAACTAAAACTACAAAAATCACCCACATTTAGAAATATTTTACCAAAACTACTGACGTATTACAAGTAAAATTTCATATGATTTATTCATCATATTGCCTTCATCTACCCGTTCTACCCCGCAGCAGACATTAATCCCTTGCTAAATCGCTCCGCACATAAGCCCAGACTTCGCAACTAAACGATCCCGGACTCTCAACGTCCCTATCGGGAGTTGATCCGTCCGGGATCAGTTGCTCGTCTTCGCTAAGTGCTACGCTAAGCCGCAGGGCTTAATGTCTGTGCGGAGTTCTACTTATATATGCCCGCACTGTCCAGTAAGAGTTTCGTATATTCTTCTTTCGGATTGCGGTATAGTTCCGCCGGAACACCTTCTTCTATGATACGACCGTCTCTTAATATCAGCACCCGGTCACAGAAATGATACATAACCCGCAAATCATGTGAAATAAAGAGCATGGAAAGGTTACGCTTCTCCTTAAGTTCTTTCATGAGCTTAAGTACCTGGGCCGCCACGGTCACATCCAGTGCGGATACGGGTTCATCCGCTATCAGCAGTTCAGGTCTTCGCATCAGCGCCGCCCCTATACATACTCTCTGACGCTGTCCGCCCGAGAGTTCGGTACTCTTTCTGTCATAATATTCGGCTCCCAGGCCTACTTCCTCCAGCATAGAAAGCACAGCACTTTTTCTCTCGTCAGCGCTCATGCCCCCCTTCATCTTCAGCGGTTCCTGCATTATCCATCCCACGGTCTTCGCAGGATTCAGTGAACCATAGGGATCCTGAAACACCATCTGGGGATTCTCTGTGTTAACCATACACTCTCCGCTGACAGGTTTTACCATTCCCAGAATGCTTTTAGCTATCGTGGTCTTGCCGCTGCCGCTCTCGCCCGCCAGCCCCAGTATCTCGCCTTTATTAAGACAGAAGTCCACGCCTTTAAGCACTTCTTTTATCTGCTTATTTACTCCCTTAAAGGAAACATGAACATCCCTGAGCTCAAGTATGGTATCACTCATAGCTTCACCTCCGGGATAGCCCCTATAAGCTGCCTTGTATACTCTTCTTTAGGCTCTTTAAATATCTGACTCACACTTCCCTGCTCAACTATACGTCCGTTCTTCATTACCTGTACCTTATCCGATATCTGCTCTATCAGGGACAGGTCATGGGAAATAAAGAGAATGGAAAGTTTTTCTTTTTCATTAAGTTTCTTTAAAAGTTTGATTATCTGAGCCTGTACGGTCACATCCAGTGCTGTCGTAGGTTCGTCCGCTATCAGCAGCTTGGGATGTCCTACCATTGCCGCAGCGATCATGACTCTCTGCCTCATACCGCCGGAAAGTTCATGGGGATAACTCTCATACACTGCCTCTGCGTCCTTAAGTTCTACATTTACAAGACATTCGATCGCCCTCTTTTTCCTGTCCTCAGGACTCATGTCCTTATGATGTATACGCAGTGCTTCTTCAACCTGCCTGCCGATCTTCATGGTCGGATTAAGCGCCGTCATGGGTTCCTGGAATATCATGCATATCTCATCACCCTGCAGCCCCCTTAATTCGCTCCTGTGCATAGTCAGCAGATCTTTACCTTCAAAGAGTATCTCACCTTCTTTTATAAGCTTCTTTCTCGGAAGCAGTCCGGCTATCGCAAGTGCCGTCATTGACTTGCCGGAACCGGACTCGCCGACTATACCAAGTATCTCTCCTTCATCAATGGTAAAGCTCACATGCTCCACCACTTTCTCCGGAGTAAGATGATCATGGAATTCAACACCGAAATCTTTTACTTCAAGGAGGCTCATCTGAATCCCCCCTTTACCGTATCTTCACTGATGCCTTCTGCCACCAGCGCAAAACCGAGGACCATCACGGCTATGGCAATTCCCGGGAATATCGCATACCAGGGAGCAGTGAACATATAGGATTGTGCCTCCGAAAGCATACGCCCCAGTGATGCCTCGGGAGGCTGCACACCTATACCGAGATAGCTTAAGCCCGCTTCTGCCAGCACTGCATTGTTAAAACCTATCATTACCGCACTTAAAAGCACCGGTATGATATTCGGCAATATATGTACAAAGATTATGCGCAGATGCCCCGCCCCGAATAGTGCTGCACTCTGCACATAATCAAGAGCTACGTTTTTCTTGTATTCCGCTCTGACTATCCTTGCAAAACTCGGGATAAAAGCTATACCGAGTGCTATTACCACATTAAAACTGCCTGTACCGAGTATTGAAACAATGACAAGCGCAAGCAGTATGCTGGGGAAGGAGAACATCACATCATTGATCCTCATCAGTGCATCATCTATCCTGCCTCCGAAATACCCGCACACCGCACCTATTATCACACCGAAGAAAGTTCCGATTGCCACAGTCCCGAGAGCTATGAAAAGAGTATTCCTTATTCCTTCCATCACCCTGGAAAAGATATCCCTTCCGTAGTTGTCACAGCCCATGATATGACTTGCCGTGGGCGCCGAAAACTTGAGTTCCATGTTCATCTGCGTAGACGGATACGGAGTAGCAAAACAACCGACGACCGCTATGAGCACTATCACAGCGGTGATTATCAGGCCGGCTTTGAAATTGAAGTTATCATACTTTTTCATTTTATTCTCGGATCAACCTTCCTGCAGATCAGATCAACTATAAAATTCATCAGCACTACTACAAAGGCGATCAGCACGATCACTGCTTCCA
The DNA here is from genome assembly GCA_016281335.1 of Lachnospiraceae bacterium. Taxonomy (GTDB): domain Bacteria; phylum Bacillota; class Clostridia; order Lachnospirales; family Lachnospiraceae; genus NK4A136. The sequence goes on from JAEEIK010000137.1 coordinate 29,195, forward strand.
CTACCGGATAATCGCGGTTGGATATACTGGTAAGCAGCATTCTCCCGAGTCCCGGTATGTTAAATACCTGCTCTATGACTATGCTTCCCGCTATCATGTCCGCCACAGTCATTCCCCAGAAGGTGATCAGCGGAACCAGTGCATTTTTCAGCACGTGCCTGTAAAGCACTTCCATTGTGGAATTACCCCTGCTGTATGCTGTCCGCACATATTCCTTATCCGCTTCGGAAAGGATGGCACTGCGTAAAAGCTTTATACTCATTGCACATTTAGGTATCGCAATTGCAAGTGAGGGCCAGAAAAGATAGCCGACAAAGCCCGCCACATTTTTTCTGTAGGATATGAAACCGCCCGGTCTGAACCACTTAAATACCATACCGAAAAGCCAGGTCATCAGTATTCCCAGAAAGAATGAAGGCACCGCCATCAAAGCCTGGTTCATGATCTGTCCCGTCCTGTCTATGCCGCTCTTTGCATACTTTGCAAGAAAAATGGCTGTGGGAACGGATATGACTAACGTCAGTATCATTGATATGGCCGTCATAACCAGCGTGATCGGAAGTTTATCTACGATCATTGAAGATACTTTCATGTTATAGCTGTAGGATATGCCCATATCGCCTTTCAGCATGTCCCCGAGCCATGAAAGGAAACGAACGATAAAAGGGCGATCCAGCCCCATCTGGGCCCTGAGCCTTGCTACAGCCTCAGCCGTAGCATTGCTCCCGAGCTTTGATGTTGCCGGATCCCCCGGTATTATCTCAAAAGCCGCAAACACTACCGCACTGACTATCAGCAGTGTTGCAAACATTGATATGATCTTTTTGAAGACCTGCTTCATTTATTTCTCCGTAAAATACAGGGATGCAAGATCCTGTACATAGAGCGGATAGAATTTATATCCGTCGATATTGTTCCTTATAGCCACAAATGTAGGCAGATCCTGGATATATACATTCGCAGCTTCATTGGCAAGTATGGAAAGACATTCCTTATAGCTTTCCGTCTGTATGCCGTCATTAACGGTTCCTATCGCTTTTTTGAATGCTTCATCATAAGCCGCTGATGAGAAATTCACAAAGTTCTTGCCGGAATCGGAAACGAATCTCTCAAGCATAGCCCTCGCTGTCAGTGTAGATGCATCCACACCTACAACGGTGGCCTCGAAATTACGTCCCACATATACATCCGAAAGCCAGCTGTCCCACTCGATCAGTGATATCTTCGCATCCACGCCTATAGCCTTTAACTGCTCGGATATTACCTCTGCGGTTGAGATATGCTGCTGGTAATTAGACGGAACACTTACGGTAAATGAGAAGCCATCCGGATATCCTGCTTCTTTAAGCAGGGCTTTTGCCTTATCGATATCCCTGTCATATACATGATTCAGACTCTCATCATAATACTTACCGAAGGCAGGGAACATGCTGCTTCCGACTTCCGTACCCTTACCGCCTGAAACGAAGTCCATTATCTCCTGGGGATCTATTGCATAGCAGAGAGCCTGTCTTACCTTTACATCATCAAAAGGCTTGACCGCGTTATTTAAATACATAGCCTGCACCAGGTTCATTGTACCTTCCAGCACTTTGAAGTCAGAACCCTTAAGCTCCTCTGCCTGTGTATCAGTGATCCTGCAGATCATGTCTATGGATCCGCCTGTCAGCTCCATGACGATGGCATCCGGATTTGCAACGATCTTAAGCACCACATTTTTAATGTGCGCCTTGTTGCCCCAATACTTATCAAAGGCTTCCAGTTCAATGGACTCCTGAGGTGAACGTCCCACATATCTGTAGGGACCTGTACCTATCACTTTTGTAGCGGGATCGTCGTTGCTCTTCGGTATCACAGCTGTGGTAAGTGAAGCCAGAAACTCGGTGTCCGCTGCATTAAGCGTTATCACTACCGTACTGTTATCCTCTTTTACGACTGACGCGATATTAGAAAACGCCGGTACAAGCGGTTCTCCCGCAGTTGCATCGGCGCAGCGTTCTATGGAATACACCACATCATCCGCGCTCATGTCACTTCCGTCGTGAAATTTCACACCGCTTCTTAAGCTGAAACGATAAGTAAGGCCGTCCTCGCTGATCTCATACTTCTGTGCGAGCGCAGGGATAAGATTACCGAACTCGTCATACTTAACAAGTCCCTCGAAGATATTGAACAGGATCTCCTTGGTACCTGCCGCGCTTACCTTATGCGGGTCAAGTCCGTCTTCCAGATCCTGGGGAATACCTATGGTAATCGTCCCGTCAGAGGTTCCCTCCGCCTTGTCACCTGAGCATCCGCTCAGTGCAACAGCCATCGTTACAAGCATAAGTGCGATGCCCTTTCTGAAAAGTTTTTTAAAGGTCATCATAATGCTTTCCTCCCTGATGATGATATTAAGTTGTTAATGTGCAGGTTGAATGATATATCATCCTGACTGATTTTACAAGTCTTTTATTTCGTACATTTTGCGGAGCCTTTTTTTATCACCAGCAAAAGTCCCGCAACAGTAAACAATGCGCCCAGCGCAGCCATCACAAATACAGCGTATAAGGGAACAGCTTCGGCCCAATCATATTTTTCTATCAGTACATCCCTGTATTTTGATATAAGAACGGCGCTTAGGTTATTTAAAAAATGCATCAGCATTGTCGGAAAGATACTGCCGCTTTCATAAGCCACCACTGCCATAACCAAACCGAACACTGATACCAAGAGTATCTGCATCGGACTTAAGTGGAACAGTCCGAAGATCAGTCCGCAGAGTATCACTGCCGTAAGTTTTTTATATCTGTTCTTTAAACTCCCCAGTAAAAAGCCCCTGAAGGCCCACTCCTCGCATATTCCGGGTATCAGTGCCGAAGATAAGACAAGCAGCCACAGAGGATCTTCGCCCCATATTGATACGAGATCGTTCTGTTGTGCGGCAAAAGCCTCGGGAAATAACTGCTGTATCGCATATCCCAAAACCTGCACTATAAGATAACTGCCGATCCAGGCGATAACTCCGCCGATAACGGCGGCAACACGCGGTCTTTTTATCATGAACAGCTTCTTAAAATCCGCTTTGATATACCAGGCATAAAAACTTGTGGCAAAGAATATAAGAAACTGTTCCGCTATCAGTCCCCATGAACCGAATCTGACTATCAGCAGCGAACCTGCAAAAAGTATTATAAGCAAAAGCAGCGACAGAAGAAGCACACAGTCTCCGACTCCGGGTATCTGTCCCTTCTTCATATTCTTCCTGCCTTCGAGAAGTTTCATTCCGCCTGCGCTGTCACCGAAGAGTATCTGTTCGGAAGAAAAGACCCTGGTCATGATCACTATCGCCAGTAATGAATATGCAACATTTGATAAGAGCACCATGGCTATCAGTGACAGTTCAAAATGAAGTTTAAACAACGATGCTATCAATAGTGAAATATTAACAACAGGTATGAGCGCCGTTGTGCTGTCCAGTTCCAAAGCAGGTATCATGCCTGCCATTCCGCAGATCATAAAAACAAGCATCACCGGCGTGGTATAGTTCTGAGCCTCCTTAAAACTTTTGGCAAAGATACATGCGCTTAAACACACCGCCGAAGCGAACATTGCAAACACTATCACACATAAGAGCATGATAAGTACTGCCGGCAGATATGAGAGAAGGTTAAGCACCTCTCCTCCCGAACCGGCGACGGTACTGTAAAAATATGCTCCCATAAGGCTCATGGATATCATATTGAGTATGGCTGCCGCTACCGCAACAGTGGAAGTCGCTGCAAACTTGGCGGCTATCAGCTCCATGTTCCTTACGGGCAGAGTAAGCAATGTCTCCAGTGTTCCTCTTTCCTTTTCCCCTGCCGTAGCATCGATAGCCGGATAAAGCGCCCCCATCAGGATGCTTGTTATCATCAGAAACGGGACTATATACCCCAACAGGTATCCTGCATTTTCTTCCTTACTGGACATATCCTTATGTTCAAAACTTATGGGATCCATGAATGCCTGTTCATCAAGCGCCATTTTCTTAAAGAGTTCGCTCCTTAAGTGCTCCCTATACTCACTCATCAGCTTTTCCGCTATGGATAAAGCCGTCTGTGAACTGGTCTCAGCTGCCTTATAGGCTATCTGATAATAAGCTTTCCCGCCGATCATTCTGTAGGATATGAATACATCGGCCACACCGGCTTCAAACTCGGATATATCAGCTTTAATATAAGCCAGCTTGTAATCATGCTTCGGCGCCCTTTCCGCAAAAAACTCTATGACGCCCTCACTTTCCGTCTTTTCGTCATAAGCAATGATATATGATCTCTCCGTATCGGAATTGATCAGGCTGCTGGTTAAATACATGGCTCCGAAAAACAGCAGCGGATAAAGGATAAGCGGGACCACGATCATCATAAGTATGGTCTTCTTATCCCTTAGGATATCCAGTATCTCTTTTTTATAAAGCGATATCAGTATACGCCTGTTCATATCTCTTCCTCGATCATCTTACGGAATGTCTCTCTTAAATTCTTGGTAGCTGTTTTTTCCATGAGTTCTTCCGGTGTACCTTCCACCACTATCCTGCCCTTATACATCATAAGTATACGATCGCAGAGATACTGTGCTTCCTCCATGTAATGCGTGGAATACAGCACTGTCCGTCCCCTGTCTCTTTCCCCCATCATAAAATCGATTATCGATTCGCTGCTTAATATATCCAGTCCCAGCGTAGGTTCATCAAAAATATAAACAGAGGGCGAATGCACGAGACAGCGTGCTATGCTCACCCTCTGTGTCTGTCCGGTGGACAGTCTCTCTATCCTGTTATCGATAAAAGACGAAAGATCAAGTATCTCGGATATCTCCTCGATCCTTTTATCCTGAGTCTCCTCATCCATACCGTATATGTCCGCTATGGTATGCATCAGTTCCCTTGCTGAAAGCCGCTGGTACAGCCTGGTATTTCCGGACAGATAACCTATGTGTTTTTTTATCTCAACGGAGCCGTTTATCTCGCGGCCTTCATCATCCTTTAATATCACTCTGCCCGATGCCGGCTGCATCAGACAGCCCAGCATACGAAGAAGTGTGGTCTTGCCTGCCCCGTTAGGGCCCAGGACTCCCACTACCTCGCCTCCGCCGGCTTCAAGGTCCACATGATCGACAGCGTAAAATTCTTCCTGTTTAGTGGCTCCCCTCTTTCCGTTTTCGTCTTTTACAAGCCGCTTAAAGCTCTTGCATAAAGCTTCGGACTTAAGTATCATTTTCAGCCTTCCATTTCTCGTACAGATCGGGCCTTCTTTGTCTGGTCCTCTCTATCGACTGTTCAAGCCGCCATTTTTCAACATTTGCATGATGCCCGGAAAGTAATACTTCCGGCACCTTTTTCCCGTGCCATTCTTCCGGCCTGGTATACTGCGGATACTCTAACAGTCCGTCGGAAAAAGATTCCGTCATTGCGGACTCATCATTGTTGAGCACTCCGGGTATCAGCCTCGATACCGCATCCATCATCACCAGACTGGCAAGCTCGCCGCCGGTTAATATGTAATCTCCGATAGAAAGATAGTCGGTAACTATCTCCTCCAGCACCCGCTCATCTATGCCTTCATAATGTCCGCATAAGAATATTAGCTCTTCTTCCTTCGACAGTTCTTCAGCCTTAGCCTGGTCAAACACGCTGCCCTGGGGCGTAGTATATATCACCCTTACCTTCTTATCGCTGCCTATCCTCGACATGATATCCTGATAGGTAAGATATACGTATTCCGCCTGCATCAGCATTCCTGCGCCGCCGCCGTATGTATAGTCATCCACCCGCTTATGCGGATTGCTCACATAATCCCTTATGTTGTATGTACTGAGGCTTAAGATCCCTCTGTCCATGGCACGATACAGCACGCCGGTGTTCATGCCTTTCTCTATCAGTTCGGGAAAGAGGGTCATCACATGAAAATTCATAGTCCCTCCATTACGGACACGTCCATTCTTCCGCCTTCGATATCCACTTTCAGTATACAGTCCTTTATTGCCGGAAGCAGCAGCATACTCCCATCTGTTCTCTCTATCTCATAAACATCATTGGCGCCATAGTTCTGCACCTCTTTAAGTACGCCTATCTTCTCATCATTTTCATATACATCCAGGCCTTCCAGATCTGTCACGTAGTACTCGTCTTTCTTAAGCGGCACCGCATCTTCACGGAGTATATAAAGCTCTTTCTTGCGCAGTTTCTCTACTGCGGTCCGGTCCGCATACTCTTCAAACTTAAGTATGATCCTGTCATTCTGGTTTTTAAAGCCCGCAGGAGTAAGAGGGATCATCCCGTCCCTCTCTTTAAGAAACATCTGCTTAACTTTTTTAAGATGCCCCGGCTCATCTCCGACGGGAAAGACTTTTACTTCGCCTTTGACTCCGTGAGGTTCCGTAATGACACCTATCCTGAAATAATCTTTTTCCATATTTCTTCCTAAAAGCAAAGTAGGGGCTTTACCCCTACTCTGAATCATTCGATGATATCCACATCCACGTAGAGGTCTTCCTTGGTGGATGCCGCCTTCACAACCGCGCGTATCGCTTTGGCTATGCGCCCCTGTTTCCCGATCACTTTGCCCATATCACTCTGAGCGACTTTGAGCTTCACGATGGTCTTCTTCCCCTCTGTTTCTTCGGTAACACTGACTTCATCGGGATGGTCAACAAGAGCCCTGGCGATCACTTCAACCAGTTCTTTCATATCCCCCTCCGTCTTACTTCTCGATGTTAGCAAGCTTTAAAAGCTTTCCTACTACCTCTGTGGGCTGAGCGCCGTTACCGAGCCACTTCTTAGCTTTCTCCTCGTCGATCTTGAATGTTGAAGGCTCTGTATTGGGATCGTAGGTTCCGATCTCCTCTATTACCTTACCGTCACGTGCGTTTCTTGAATCTGCAACAACTACACGATAGATAGGATGCCTTTTCTTTCCCATTCTTGTCAATCTGATCTTTACTGCCATCTTTCTTTCCTCCCTTGGAATTAAAATATCTATATCAGAAGGGCATTCTGAATCCGCCCATTCCTTTCCTTTTACCGAAGCCCTTCATCATTCCGGGCATCTGCTTCATCATCTTCTGTGACTGCTCAAACTGCTTTACAAAGCGGTTGACTACGGCTATATCAAGTCCGGCCCCCTTGGCGATCCTGTTCTTTCTCCTGGGATTCAAAAGCTTCGGATTAGCTCTTTCTTCCGGTGTCATTGAGAGTACGATAGCTTCCGTCTGCTTCATCTGCTTTTCGTCTATCATCCCCTCTATATCTCCCATCTTTGCGCCCATTCCGGGCAACAGGGACAGTATCGCTCCGAGTCCGCCCATGTTACGCATCTGCTTCATGGACTCAAGATAGTCATTAAAATCAAACTTGCCTTTCTTTAAGCGGGAGCTCATCTCCCTTTCTTTATCGGCATCGATATCTATGGATGCGCTGGCCTTTTCGATCAGGCTTAAGACATCACCCATTCCCAGTATCCTGCCTGCCATACGGTCGGGATAGAACTGTTCAAGATCGGAGAGCTTCTCTCCCATACCCACGAACAGTATCGGCTTTCCTGTAACAGCCTTTATCGAAAGAGCGGCGCCGCCTCTGGTATCACCATCCATCTTCGTGAGCACTACGCCGGTGACTCCGCACTTCTCGTCGAATTCCTTGGCAACGTTTACAGCATCCTGACCGGTCATGGCATCCACGACCAGCAATGTCTGGTGAACTGTCACGTTTTCCTTTATCTTCTGCAGCTCCTCCATCATGCCTTCATCAATGTGAAGACGCCCCGCAGTATCCAGTATCACCACGTTGTGTCCGTTCTTTGCCGCGTATTCAAGACCTTTCTGAGCTATTTCAACGGGACTGTGGTCGGTACCCATGTCAAATACATCCACCTGCTGTTTCTCACCGTTTATCTTTAACTGTTCAACTGCAGCGGGCCTGTATACGTCGCAGGCTACCAGCAACGGCTTCTTGCCCTTGAGCTTCAGCTTTCCTGCTATCTTTGCAGTGGTGGTGGTCTTACCTGCACCCTGAAGGCCGCACATCATGATGACCGTGATCGCCTGTCCGGGTTCCAGCTTCAGTTCCGTCACTTCGGAACCCATTAAGTTAGTCATCTCTTCGTTAACGATCTTGATGACCATCTGCCCCGGATTCAGTCCGTTCAAGACTTCCTCGCCGACGGCTCTCTCTTCCACGCTCTTGACAAACTGCTTGACCACACGGAAATTAACGTCCGCTTCCAGAAGCGCCATCTTCACTTCCTTCATCGCGACCTTCACATCATCGGGAGTAAGCTTTCCTTTCCCTTTGAGTGTTTTGAACACATTCTGCAGTTTATCACTTAAGCTCTCAAATGCCATCTTTTATCCCTTAGGCTACTCACCTATCTCACTTAATATCTCCAGCACCCTGTCGCATTCTTCGGCACTCAGCCTTATGCTTCCGTTCTTATCCCTGTTCTTTTCCATGAGCTTTCTGATATCTTCAAGTCCCGAATTCTGCTCATTGAACCTCTTTATCAGACCAAGTTTTTCTTCGTAAGCCTTCAATATCTTATCACAGCGCTTCAGTATATCATGCACGCCCTGACGGCTTATCTCAAACCTCTCCGCTGCCTCGGCAAGCGACAGATCTTCGTATATGCAGGCCTCGTATATCTCCTGCTGGTGCTCTGTCAGGAGCGGCCCGTAAAAATCATATAACAATCCCTGCTCTACGATCTTTTCCATAACGAACTACATTAAAACACAGCGCCTTTCATCTGTCAAGTATTTTTTCTTTACAGTTATAAAAACCCGAAATGCCGGGACATTTCGGGTTTTATAATCAGTCTTTTTTGATCACCACACAGGGTAAAGCTTAATGGTCTTGCCCTTATCCGGTATCAGTCTTTCAAGTGATACCGTCTCTCCGGGCCTTACTGCCACTTCACTTCCGCCCTTAACTATGCTCCAGCCCTTAAGTGTATGTCCTTCGCATTCCAGCTCGGAGCCTTTTGCTGTCAGCATGCCGCCTTCATAGGATATCTTTTTCTCATCCTTTGTAAGTTTGATCTTTCCTTTTACTTTCACACCGTCTACCTTCTTGGGAACTTTATATGAGATGGTGTATTTTATCGGAGTGAACTTTGCTTCCAGCGTTATCTGCGGATTCTTCTTAAAGAACTTCGGTGTCAGGCTTTTTACTTTTTTACCGTTCATATACCAGCCTTTGAAGGTATAGCCCTTCTTATGCAGTTTTATGAGCTTTGCTTTCTTGCCTGATTTGTTTATCGTAAAGAAAGGTCCTGTTTCCTCTGCTCCGTTGGATATAAAGGTTACTGCGGAATTCACCACTTCATCCGTTAACTTGGAGACATCTGTATTTGGCTTGCCGCTCTCGGACTTCCATGTAAGCTTTCCGCCGTAATCCTTGCACTTATCTTTTGTCCATGACTTATCTCCGTCAGGATAGAAGGCTTCTGCCTCATCATTGTAAAATGCATTATCTCCTATATTCGGCGCCTTTCCCTGAAAATGGATCTTCTTAAGAGCGTAGCAGTCCTGGAATGACCAATCCCCTACATCCTTTACTGTTCCGGGGATAAATACCTCATACAGTCTGCACCAGTCCTTGCTGCTGTTCTTATCACGATCCACTCCGAATAAGCAAGCGGGAATATGTGTCACTCCGGAAGTAAAGTTCACGGTAAAGCCATCCCCCACTTCCACACCGGCGTTGTAGAATACCGCTCTGTTGTCAGTATAGCGGCAGTCTTTAAGCTCCTTGGACTTAATGGTCACATTCTTCAGTCCCGTACAGTTTTTGAAAGTTGCATATTCAAGTGTAACAAGCGACGCAGGCAGTGTGACCGTAGTTAAAGCCGTACAGTCCTCAAATGCACTGACACCGATATACGTGATACCTTCGGGAAGGTTTATTTCCGCCAGAGCTGCTGCGCCATAGAAACAGCCTTCCCCCATTTCCTCGACAGCTTTGAAGTCTGCAGGGTACTTAGTCAGTCCTGTATTCGAGAATGCCCAGCTTTCCATGGTTTTGACAGCCGAACCTCCTTCAACTTCCTTGAGATCCCAGCAATTTGTGAAAGCTGTGTTGCCTATCTCGGTAACGCTGTCCGAAATGACAAGCTTTGATATCTTGCAATAATTCTTGTTGCTGTTCTTATCATAAACATTTGTATAGAACATAAATGCCGGAATACGCTTCACTCCGGAGCCGAAGGTAACCGTCATTCCGCTGGGTGCTCCTGCATTGTAAAATATCATTCTTGAATCTTCATAGCGGGTAACATCCCTGAGCTCTGCACAATTGATATTTAACGTCGTGAGCGCGGTACAGTTTTTGAAAACACTTTGGGCCGTTCTTAATAGTGTTGCGGGAAGCGTAACGCTTTTCAGAGCCAGACAATCCTCAAAAACACGAGGTCCCAAATCAGTAAGTCCTTCGGGAAGATCGGCTTCAGCCAATGCATATGCACCATCGAAACAACCTTCGCCCATGGTCTCAACAGCCTTGAGGGATGCGGGATACTTAGTCAGACCTGTATTCGCGAATACCCAGCTTTCCATGGTTTTGACAGCTGAGCCTCCTTCAACTTCCTTAAGATCCCAGCAGTTGGTGAAA
>JAEEIK010000025.1 GCA_016281335.1 Lachnospiraceae bacterium
GGTAAGGAAATGCAGTTCTTCGGAGCACGTGCTAACCTTGCTAAGTGTATGCTGTACGCTCTTAACGGCGGTATTGACGAAGTTACCAAGAAGCAGGTTGGACCTAAGTACCGCAAGTATGAGGGCGATGTTATAGAATATGAGAAATTCATGCCTATGTTCGAGGATATGATGGAGTGGCTTGCAGATGTATATGTAAACACCCTCAACGTTATCCACTATATGCATGACAAGTATTGCTACGAGCGTGCACAGATGGCTCTCCATGACAGAGACGTTCGCCGTTACTTCGCAACAGGTATGGCTGGTCTTTCGGTTGTGGCTGACTCACTGTCTGCTATCAAGTATGCAACTGTTAAGCCCATCCGTGACGAGGACGGCATCATCGTTGACTTCGAGACAACAGGTGAGTTCCCTAAATACGGTAATGATGATGACCGCGTAGACCAGATCGCTCATGACCTTGTTTCCAAGTTCATGATGATGATCAGACGTCATCACACCTATCGTGATGGATTCCCTACAATGTCAGTGCTTACCATCACTTCAAACGTAACCTATGGTAAGGCTACAGGTAACACCCCTGACGGACGTCGTAAGGGACAGCCTTTCGCACCCGGTGCTAACCCGCTGCACGGCCGTGATACCCACGGTGCTGTTGCGTCACTCAGCTCCGTTGCTAAGCTGCCGTTCAATGACAGCCAGGACGGTATCTCCAATACCTTCACCATCATCCCCGGTGCTCTGGGCAAAGAGGATCAGGTATTTGCAGGCGATATCGAGATAGATCTGAACAAGTAAAACAAAACAATAAGGAGGAGAAAAATGGCAGATACGAATATGACTGAAGAGCAGATGATACAGGATCTGGTTGCCCAGCTGGACGGCGGTTTTTCAAAGGGCGTAGGTCATGTAAACGTGGACGTTGACGAGAACTCCTCTTCAAAGAAAAACGTCGAGACCATGGGGTGCACCGATTGCAGCCGGACGCCGCTGGCATGTTCGGTACCGACACTCCATCAGGGACTCGATGATTATGAATAAGCTTTAAGATTATTTAGGAGGATAAAAAAATGGCAGAAGCAAGTGCAGCACAGGTTAAAAACCTTGTATCTTTACTTGATGGCTATGCAGTAAAAGGCGGCCATCACCTCAACGTAAACGTACTTAACAGGGAAACACTCATTGATGCTCAGCAGCATCCCGAGAACTATCCCCAGCTGACCATCCGTGTTTCCGGCTATGCAGTAAACTTCATCAAGCTTACTCCGGAGCAGCAGGCAGATGTTATAAGCCGTACATTCCACGAGGCTATCTGACAGAATGTGAAGGGGGAGAACCCCCTCATCAGTCAACCTGCGGTTGACAGCTTCCCCCCATTGGGGGGAAGCCTTTTTATTTGACACATATTTCTAAAAGTTGTAAAATTATCACCGAAGTTTTTCATTAAGGAGGGCAGTCATGAAGACTAAAAAGTTGGTAGCAGTGCTTTCGCTCGCAATGGCAGTGGGCCTGACAGCATGCGGTAATCCGTTGAAGACCCTGCCTGAAGAGGGTAAGGAGAATGTATTTGATGCGGATCTCGGTGAAGAAGGAGAGGATCTCGTAGACGATATTGTTGATAAGATCAATGAGACCGAGTACAGATCCGAGGATACGGAATACTCGTCAATGGTTGTCTATAAGAGAAAGGATGATGAAGACGAGAAGACCAAATCCAAGATGTATGTTGCAGTTTCGAGAGAATCTGAATATGCAAAGCTTACCGATTATTATATATTGGAGCTTAAGTATTCCAAGGACAGAGGCTGGAAAGTCAAGAACTGTGAGAGGGATACGGACGAATCCGCAAGCACAAAGGTTGAAGCTACCAAAGGTCCCAGTGACGATGTCATAAAGAACGATCTTAAGAATTACTATATTTCATACAGTGATTACGAGAACAATATCTTCTTTACCTTGGATAATACCGCTGATATAGAAGTATCACCCGGTATAGTTACCCAGGGCGAATCCTCGGATCCCAATGCTACAGTAGGAACAACGACGGAAGTGGCAGCAGGAGAAGATTTCTCACTTAACATGCCTACAACCAGCTCTACTTATGTGACCGATTTCACCTATAAGATGGAATCAGGCTTTACTCACTATGCAGGAAGCGGAAAAGTAGGTTATACACTTTCAAGCGATGGCAGTGAGTGGCGTTATTATAACGGCGGTCTTAATAGTGATCTTGAGACCTCACTTGATGATTCGGTTGCAGAGGAGCTTTCCGAAGACAGAATGATGAAGGATCTGGAAGGATACGAGTTTGATTCCAGTCTGTCTTATGTGCCTCTTACTTTCAAGATGAGCGATTTCTCAAGCTATGAGTTCGGTGCCTGCGCGCCTGTAGGCAACAACTGCGACAGAGTACTCAAAGCAAAGGTGGACAAGAAAGGCCTGTATGGCGCAAACCTGACCTTCACATTCAACTACACCTTTGAAAACGATGAGTGGAAGTTCAACAGGATAAACCTTAACAAAGAGATAGAGTATACCGATGATATGGTATGTTCATATTCCGGAAGCGTTTGCGTATATGATACCAAGAAGCATACAATAGGTACCAGCGTGGGAAGCATGAAGATAGCGATCGACGGATATGATATGGGTCATTCCACATATTCCGGATATCTTTCATATGAGTCCGGCGACAATACCATTTCCGAGATAATGCCTTTCAGTATCTCTGAGCTGGACAGTGACTACGTAAATGTCAGATTCTCAAGAAGAGATGATGGTACATCATATCTTATCTTCTCGATCAACGACAGAGGATACAATATGGATACTCTTTACGACATCACTTTCAGATATGATTATAAGGGAAATCTGATCACACAGTTTAATACCAGCAAGCATGGTAATGTGTATATAGAAATGGTTCCCGATACCTGATAAAGAGAAAGAGAGAGGGCGGATCGATGATCCGCCCTTTTTTAATGCTTATTTATTCTTCTGCGCGTCTTTTCTTAATTCCTTCAAGTATGACCTGTTTCTTTTCGACGACCTTGCCCTTGTCCATGGGGGGCACATCTTTTAATCTGTACTCGATGCCGAGTTTTTCATACTTGGGAAGACCAAGGGTATGATAGGGAAGCACGTCGAGAGCTTTCAGGTTCTTAAGACCGCCGATAAAATATCCGAGCTTGTAAAGATAGGTATCATCATCCGTGATGCCGGGTACTACCACGTGTCTGATCCAGATGTCGACATTCTTTTTATCCAGGTATTCCGCAAAAGCAAGTATGCCGTCATTAGGCTGGCCGGTAAGCCATTTATGCTTTTCGGGATCTATATGTTTGATATCCAGCATTACCAGGTCCGTGATCTCCATCAGTTTGTCGAGAGTCCTGTTATAAGCTGTATCGCCCGGATGATACATGATACCGGAACTGTCGATACAGGTATGAATGTTATGCTCCTTGGCAAGAGTAAACAGTTCATAAACGAAGTCGACCTGCATAAGGGGCTCGCCGCCGGTAACGGTGATGCCGCCGTCCTTATAGAAACCCTCATTACGAAGGAACTGCTCAATAAGCTCACTTGCTTCGGTCAGGGTTCCGCCTTCAGGCTCCCAGGTATCGGGATTGTGACAGTATGCGCATCTCATGGGACAGCCCTGAAGAAAAACGACAAAGCGGACGCCGGGGCCGTCAACGGTTCCGAAGCTTTCGGTAGAATGTACTCGTCCTTTCATACTTTCCTCCTTTTAACTGATATGGTATAATTATACGCCAAAGGGAAAGGTATTTCAATGAGCAACGAGGAAATAATAGAACTGCAGGAACTCAGGAAAGAACGGGATCTGCAGGAGAGAAAAGTACAGTCGCTTAAGTTTGAATTCGAGGATAACGATATGGCACTGAGAGCCCTGGAATCCTGGCGGAGATTTCGCTGGGTGGGTTTTTTTATATCCCTTGCGGCTTTTGCGGGAACTTTTGTATTTGCCTATCTTCATCTCAGAGTCATAGATCTGACGACGCCGGGACTGTATGATAATTATGCGGATACGGTCTCCAATTCCGTCAGTGTGGTATCCATAGCATTTGCCCTAATGCTGCTTCTCGCTCTTGCGATACTGTGCATAGTACAGGGCTCAAAAGTGTTCATGGAACTGGGAGACAGTGATGCCGCGCGTCTGATGGCTCAAGCGCGTATGAAGAAGAATTATCATATCGAAAAGGAACACTTGCTTGACCAGAGGAAGATCCTGCAGAGAAGCCTGTATGAAGAAGAGGTGAAGCTGAAGTTCATGCTGCCCAGGCTGGAAGAACTGGAAGGACAGGAAACGAGTTGGGGATAACTAACTAGAATTTCATATCACTAACTACAAAGCCTGTGCTAACATAAATTAACTAAATGCAAAGGAGGTAATATCATGGCATACGTAATAGGAGATGAATGCATCAGCTGCGGATCCTGTGCAGGAGGATGCCCCGTAGGCGCTATAGCAGAAGGCGACGGGAAATTTGAAATAGATAAGGATACCTGCATCAGCTGCGGCGCATGCGCAGGTAGCTGCCCTGTAGGAGCTATTTCCGAGGAATGATCTGAATATCAGAGAATAAGCGAAGGGAGCAGCCTTAAGGCTGCTCCTTTTTTAATCATTTTCTACCCCGCATTTCGGACAGATTTCCGATATGGGACAGCGGTCACAATAGGCTTTTCTGGAAGTGCATATACTCCGTCCGAGGTTCATGAACAGATGATTCACGCTTATCCAGCGGTCTTTCGGGATCACCCGCATCAGATCGTATTCTGCCTTTTCGGGATCCGTGCTGTCCGTGAGACCGAGCCTTCTGGAAACACGCCCCACATGGGTATCGACCACCACCGAGGGGATGTTGAAAATGTTTCCGCGTACAACATTGGCAGTCTTGCGGCCGACGCCTGCAAGCGAAGTTAGTTCGTCTATATCCGAGGGTACCACTCCGTTATACTTTTCAACCAGAGTCTTTGCGCAGCTGATAAGGTTCTTGGCTTTATTATGATAGAAACCTGTGGGACGTATATCCTCTTCAAGCTCTTTAAGCTCCGCATGCGCGAAGGCTTCGGGATCGGGATACTTTACAAAGAGTGTGGAGGTCACTACATTGACTCTTGCATCGGTGCATTGAGCGCTCAGTATGGTGGCAAACAACAGCTGCCAGGCCTCCGTATATTCAAGAAATTCGCCGGAAGCAAGCTCCTTTTCCAGTGTATCAAGCATTTTTACAATGTTTTTTTTATTCAATAATCACAAGCCTCCGTTATTTTGATGTAGAATTTTATTTATTTTTTTTGTTGACTTTTGCGGGTAAGAGGGTTATATTATATATCGTCGTATGAAAGTGCGTTACTATAAGTACGATTATATCACAGTTTTACATGATTGTAATGAACGGACATAAGAAGTACAGTCCGCAGAAAGAAGCATCGGGATCGGATGCCGGAGGAGAGGGAGAATTATGGAATACGAAAAGATTGTAGCATATGTTCAGAAGAAAGCAGCAAAGGTTGATGCTTCCAAGATCGGAGCAACAGCGATCCAGGTTGATATCACCGGTGAAGGCGAAGGCGCATTCTACATTGCAGTAAAGGATGGCAAGGTTGAGGTTGAGCCTTATGAGTATTTCGATCATGAAGCAAAGGTGATCGCTAATGCAGAAGATTTCCTGGCTGTTATCGATGGCAAGCTTGATCCCATCACAGCATACAACGACGGTAAGCTTCGCATAGAAGGTTCCATTGAGAAGGCAGCAGTGCTTAAGGATGTAGTTGAAGCAGCAGCACCTGCTAAGAAAGCAGCAGCTCCCGCAAAGAAGGCAGCACCTGCTAAGAAAGCTGCTCCTGCAAAGAAGGCAGCAGCACCCGCTAAGAAAGAGGAGCCCAAGAAAGAAGAAGTAAAGAAAGAGGAGCCTAAGAAGGAAGAGGCTAAGAAGGCTGAACCTGCAAAGAAGGCAGCACCCGCTAAGAAAGCAGCAGCTCCTGCAAAGAAGCCTGCAGCAAAGAAGAAATAAGAAAGAGCAAATAAAAAAATCAATGCCGCTTCTTACGAAGCGGCATTTTCTTTTTCAAGATTTTCATTCAGTATCGCCAGTATGTCTTCCACATCGTAGCCATGGACCATGGCGGCTTCCTCTATGGTCTCGCCCTGGGCCGCGAAGCAGGTCACGCAGTGCATTCCCGTACTCATCAGCAAGGGACCTACCATAGGGCTTACCTGCATGGCTTCATCTATAGTCATGTCTTTAGTGATCTTGACTGTTTCTTCCATAATTCGTATACCTCCATTATTACAACAGTGGTGATTATAGCATCATTTATAAGCTTATTCAAGTTGACAAAGAAGTTATGTCAATGTATATTGATTGTGTATGTTTTTTTATACATATGCTATGGAGGAGGAGAAATTATGAATTGTCCTATTTGCGGAGCAGTTTTAAACGACGGAGCAAAATTCTGCGGAAACTGCGGCAATAAAGTAGAGATCGCAGCAGCGCCTGCTGCGCCGGCAGCAGAGACGCCTGTAATGCCTGCAGCACCCGTGGCACCTATAGCGCCTGCAGAGCAGCTGACTGCATCAATATTTGACCAGCCTGCAGCACCCCAGCAGCAGCCTGTGCCGGAAACGCCGGTACAGCCCGTAAATACAGCTTCTGTGCAGGGAGCATTTGCGCAGCCCGATCAGCAGATATATACCCAGCCCCAGGCAGGCGGAGGATATGGCGGAAACAATTATATACAGAATAATTACACCCAGGAAAACCTGAATCCGCCCGTAGTGAAGAAGAAAGGCAAGGGCGTGCTGATAGCAGTCCTTGTAGTTTTTGCTCTTCTTATAGTGGGTATCGGAGTGACGCTGTTCATATTCCGCGGTTCTCTTAAGAATACCTGGGCGCGTCTTACCAAATCACCCGATGAATATCTGAAGTATGTTATATCCGAGAGTATGGAAGAAAGCCTCGATGGAATGGAAGATCTCCAGAAAGAGTATTCTGAAATGCTCGCAAAGATGGATGACATCAACATGCAGGGAAGCCTTCGTGTGCAGATGAATGATGAACTGCTGGATACTCTGGAGGATGCTTCGGCATCACTGCTTGCAAATTCCAGATACGGTTCAATGTCTTACGATTCGGATTATTATGATTATTATGATGATTACTATGATACTGATATGTATGATAAGTATGATACTTATGATGATTACTATCAGGCAGAGCATGCTTCAAAGGGCTCCGGCGGAAACGGTCTGAATCTCTCAGCATACGGAGATATAACGCTTAACGGCAGCTATGACCGCAAGGGAAATCTTATGGGAGTTAATGCGGGTATACAGGTTAAGGGCGGAAGTGATGTGATCGGTGTTGATGCCGTTTATGACGGTGATAATTATACCGTATACGGACGCATTCCCCAGCTTAACAAAGATTATATAATGATAGACTTAAGCAATGTGCTTGATAAGAACCAGCAGAAGGATCTTGATAAAGTACTGTCTGCGACGGCGGATTTTTCCTCTGCATCAATGGATCCCAAGATGGTTCGTGATATGTACAACAGATATATCATGGCAGTACTTAAGCCCATCGAAAAGGTGGAAGCATCTAAAGTCAAACTTCCCGTAAACGGTACCAAGATGTCCTGCCGGGCTTATGAATTTACACTGGATGATGATCTGTTCCAGGAAATGGTGCTTGCGGTGATCGATGAGATCAAGGATGACAGGGATCTCGGAAAATGGTTTGATGATTATATGGATAATCTTGATTTCGGTCAGTCATCAGCCAGCAAGCCTGATTGGGATAAATTCCTGGATCAGCTTGAAGATGCGGAAAAGGATGTAAAGAATATCAAATTTGATGAGGTGTTCAAATGCGCTTTCTATATAACAGACAGCGGTAAGATCACAGGCTTTTCCATACTCGGAGAAGATGATAAAGATCCTCACTTCTCATATGCATGGAATTATAACAAGAACAAGCTTGATATAGAGCTTACCAGCGATTATACGGACAAGAACGATAAGACGCAGTTCCTTGATATAAAGGGCGGCGGTACAGTTAAGAGCGGTAAATTCACCGGTGATTTTGTCCTGGATTTCAGTGCGCTGGATGATAAGGTGGACTTCAGTCTTGAAGATGTGGAAATTGAAGATAAAAAGAATCCCGGCGGCACCTTCCGTATCGGTCTTGAGCAGTTTATGAAGATGGCGGAAGATAAGACAGATGCCATACCCGATTGCATAAAGAAAGCGGATCTGGTCATTTCATTCAGCGGAACCATTAAAGACAATACTTTCTCAATCGGTCTTGAGAACGGAAGCCAGGATGTGATAAAGCTTACGACTAATGCAAAGATATCCGATAGTCAGGGCATAGCTGTTCCTTCCTCAAAGGAAAGTGTTGAGATAAACGAAGGAAATGCCGACACAGAGATGGTAAAGTATCTGAAAGATTCCGATCTGGAGAAAGTTGTCAGCGGTCTTGAAACTCTGGGACTTCCCGACAGCTATGCGGATCAGATCAGACAGGTCACAAAGATGCTTGATTACTATTGATAAGTTATACAGGAGGCAGGAATGAGCAGATTTCTCGTAGCCGGCGTAACACAGATAGAGACAATAGTAATGGTGGACCGCATACCTGTGCAGTATTCACCGCTTACCAGTATTCCGGATACCATACATACGTCTGCGGGCGGTGATGCGTATAATGAATCACTGGCTCTCAAATGGCTGGGGAATGATGTGGACTTCCTGTCTGTTATAGGAAGAAACCAGGACAGGAGCGTGCTGAATCCGCTGAACAGAGAAGTCACTCTGTCAACGGAATACATACTCCCGCTCCTCGGAAGTACTCCTACCCAGGTCATCCTTTATGATAAAGACAGAAAGCAGCAGATTTTTGAGGATATCAAGAACCTGAGGGATGCGGAGTATGATATGGCCATGATACCGCCGCTGGTAGCGGCCGCTGACATGGTGGTGCTTTCCACTGCGAATTTCTGCAGACCTTTTATAGAGCAGGCTAAGAGGTACGGCAAACCCGTGGCGGTCAATGTTCACGATTATCACGAGGATAAAGAAAAATACAGCGAGGATTTCCTGAGCGCAGCTTCCGTGCTGTATTTCAGTGATGATACGATAACGGGAGATCCTTTTGATTTCGTGAAAACCATGGCTGCAAAATACGGAACAGATATCATCATACTGGGCCAGGGTGCCGAGGGACTTATCCTGTATGATAAGTTAAAAGGCATCAATGTGCATTACAATACTGTCAGCACCAATGAAGTAATAAATACGGCAGGCGCGGGAAATGCGCTTTTAGCCTGTTTCCTCCATTGCTATGCAGCCGGTATGGATTCGTCGGAAGCAATTAAAAAAGCCATGCTCTTTGCTTCATATAAGATAGGGTATATGGGTACTTCAAACGGATTCCTGACCGAAGAACAGCTGGATCAGTGGTGGAATCTGGTATGGGGGCAGAAGACACCGGAAGGTATCATGAATTAGAAGATTTTTCGGAAAGCAGCCGGAGGATTGGGTCTTTCATAAGACTGTTCAGTCCTTCGGCTTTTTTTATTAAAGCGGGAAGCTTATCGGCTTCACCGGCCGACAGATAGATATCCGATAAGACATCATAAGAGCTGCTGATGTCCGAGCCGCTGTCTATGGCATATTCAAGTATTTCTTTTGCATATTCATCCTGAGCTTTTTTATGAAGTGAAAGCGCCAAGGTGTTAAGTGAACGTACCAGCAGGGTGTAATTCTGATCATATTCGGTAAGCTTTGATATATTTGCGGTTCCGTATTTAAGCTTCAGATCGGTGTTGGAGATGCCCGTTAAGTTCACGCAGGGGACGTCCTTCAGGGAATTGAGTATCCTTAAGGCTTCGCTTACCCTGTCATCTTCGGTATCATAGGGATAGTTTAAGAAGCGTTCGGGCACTTCCGCATATGTAAGATCATCCAGAGGACGCTTTCTTACGCTGTTAGCCCGGTTCTCTTTATCCCAGAAATCATCAAGCTGATGGTCCAGCTCCTTCCCGGATCTGCTTATTTTGAAATGCATTATAATAATAAAGATAAACAGGCTTGTCAAAACAGGAAAATGCATATATAATAATCTCCACAATAAGTAATGTGCCTAAAAATAAGGAGGCATTTATGTTTAGAATGAACAATAAAACACGTAAGATCGTCTCGAGCATATTGATCATAATACTCATACTTGCAATGATAGTTCCGACTATCCTGACTTTTCTTGCAGTATAGTATTTTCAAGGGGTTTAGTAATATCAATGATAGTATAAAAGGGGTGAAATATCAAGTCGGGTCTGGTTTTATATTGGAAAGAAGGAAGAAATGTACGGTAGGAAAAAGAACGGAATAATCACATTGATACTGGCCCTTAGCCTTTTATGCATAATCGGTTTCTGGATGGCTGAACATGGCGGCCATACTCCCATAAAGATAAAAGATAAAGGTATATTTGTCCCCGGCATAAGCGGGGTGGGCGGTTCTGAAGAAGCACCTTCAGGCCATATCTATGCAGGCGTTCACGCAGGCGATATCGACATATCAGGACTGACGGTTCCCGAAGCGGAATATGCCATAAACGATTATATAGCAAAGCTGGGAGAGACCGAGCTTACTTTTGTTGTTGCCGGAGATAATGAAGTAAAGCTGAAACTTAAGGATCTGGAGCCTCAGTGGGGCAATCCCGAAGTAGTGAATGATCTTGATGATCTGACGGACCGTTCCAGTGACGTGATCAGCCGCTACAGGATGAAAAAGGATGTGGAGACCGGCGGCAGGGATATCCCCATAGATATCAAGCTGGACAAGGGATTCATCATGAACTGGCTGATGATGAACTGTTCGATTTATGACACACAGACCGAAAATGCCACGCTTAAGCGAGTGGACGGTCATTTTGAGATAGTAGGCGGAGAAAACGGCGAGGGAGTCAACGTATCCGAAGCTGCCAACATGATCAGCAATACCGTGGTCGATGCCTGCAAGAGCGGAAACACCAGGCTCACGCTGCCTCTTGAGGAGATACTTCCCCAGACAGGCGATGAGACTCTGCTCATGGTCAAGGATCTGCTGGGAAGCTTCACCACCAGCTATTCTTCTTCAGGCGCAAACAGATCAAAGAATGTGGCAAACGGCTGCCGCCTCATAGACGGTACCACGCTTTATCCCGGAGAGGAATTCTCCGCTTATAATGCGGTTAAGCCTTTTACCGTTGCCAACGGATATGAACTGGCCGGTTCCTATGTGGCAGGCCAGGTGGTCGATACAGTGGGCGGCGGTATCTGCCAGGTATCTTCAACCTTATATAATGCGGTACTCAGGGCAGAGCTGGAAGTAGTGGAGAGGAACAATCACTCGCTGATAGTCACTTATGTTGACAAGTCCGCGGATGCTGCTATTTCTGAGTCTTCCCATAAGGATTTCAGATTCAAGAATAATACGGAATATCCTATTTACATAGAGGGATATACCGAGGGCAAAAAGATAACTTTCAATATCTACGGCGTGGAGACAAGGCCTTCCAACCGCAAGGTTTCCTATGAGAGCGAAGTACTTGAAGAGAAAGTGCTGCCGGATATGATAGTCGGCGACGCTTCACTTCCCGCAGGTATGGTCAGCGTGACCGGAGCGCATAAGGGATACAAGGCTAAACTGTGGAAAGTGGTGACCGTGGACGGCAAGGAGACTGAGCGTACACTGGTCAACAGCAGTAATTACACACCTACGCCCAGGACTGCCATTGTCGGCATAGGTTCGGCAGATGCGAGCCAGACAGCCCGCATGCAGGAAGCAATTGCCAGCGGAAATATAGATGTATGTAAGGCTGTGGCAGGGCAGATAGTTGCCGAGTTTGCGGCATCCAATTCAAAGCCGGCGCAGCAGGTGACGGAAGTGCCTGAGAGCCAAAACGATAGTATAGCGCCGTAATTAAGTTTCATGAGAGTAGTTATCACCGGCGATATTGCCGTCAGAGGTACCATAAAGCTCATAGAAGAAAGAGGGGAAGAGCTGGATAAGGTCTTTTCCAACAGCTTTATGAGAAAGGCAAGAGCCATAAAGGAAGAAGAGGTCCCGCTTATAGAAGATGGCATCAGTTATATTGAGATAGCTGAAGGCGGCTTAAATGAAGCTCTGTGGGAGCTGGCAGAAAGAGAAAAAACGGGACTGCGGGTTATGCTTGATCAGGTTCCGCTCAGACAGGAAACCATAGAGATCTGCAATATGCTCGATATAGATCCGTACACGCTTGCATCCTACGGAACAGCGCTTTGTTTTGTACCGGAGGATCGTCAGCTTGAAGGAACGGATATTGGCTATACCGTAAAGGATAAAAAGAGACTGCTGAAATACGGCGATATCGAAAGATATCTGCGAGTTTAGAGGAGGGGTTAAAATGCTTAGGGAAGAGATACTTACTACCATCGAAAAGAACAGCCGCGTGGAGATCCATGAGCTGGCGGTGAGACTTGGATCCACCGACGAGATGATCGCCGAAGAGCTTCTTAACATGGAGCAGGAAGGCGTGATCTGCGGCTACCATACGATGATCGACTGGGAAAAGACAGCAATAGATAAGGTGACGGCGCTCATAGAAGTACGAGCCACGCTGCAGCGCGGACAGGGCTTTGACAGGATCGCGGAGCGCATATACATGTATCCCGAAGTAAAGAGCGTATACCTGATAAGCGGAGGTTACGATCTCTTAGTCACCCTCGAAGGCAAGACACTTAAGGAAGTGGCGGGCTTTGTGTCCGATAAACTGTCCACAATGGAGAACGTGCTCAGCACAGCCACTCACTTCATACTGAAGAAATACAAGGACCACGGAACCATAATGGCAAAGAAAAATGCAGATGAAAGGCAGATGATCACACCATGAGAGATCCGTTATCAAAAACAATCACAGGGATTAAACCCTCAGGAATAAGAAAATTCTTTGATATAGTAAGTGAGATGAAGGATGCCATATCGCTCGGTGTGGGCGAGCCTGATTTTGACACGCCCTGGCACATAAGAGACGAGGGCATCTATTCACTTGAACAGGGCCGTACTTTCTACACCTCCAATGCAGGTCTTATGGAGCTTAAAGAGGAGATAGCCCTGTATCTCAAACGGCGCATAAATGTTGACTATAATCCCCGGAAGGAGATAATGGTCACCGTAGGCGGCTCAGAAGGCATCGATATCGCCCTCAGAGCGATGTTAGATCCCGGAGACGAGGTACTTATACCCCAGCCCAGTTACGTGTCCTACGAGCCCTGTACGGTGCTTGCAGGGGGCAAGCCCGTGATCATCGAACTGAAAGCCGAGAATGAGTTCAGGCTTACGGCTAAGGAAATAGAGGATGCCGTAACGGACAAGACCAAGATACTGATCCTTCCTTTCCCCAACAACCCCACGGGTGCCATTATGGAGAAGGAAGATCTGGAAGCCATAGCAAAAGTCATCAGAGAGAAGGACCTTTACATTATTTCCGATGAGATTTATTCGGAGCTGTCCTACAAGGGTCGCCACGTATCCATAACCGAACTGGAAGGCATGAGAGAGCGCACCGTTCTCATCAACGGCTTCTCCAAAGCCTATGCAATGACAGGCTGGAGACTCGGCTATGCCTGTGCCCCGGAGAACATCCTCTCACAGATGTTAAAAATACATCAGTTTGCAATTATGTGCGCTCCTACCACGAGCCAGTACGCTGCTATCTCGGCTCTGCGTAACGGCGATGAAGACGTCGACAGGATGCGAAATGCATACAACCAGCGCAGACGCTACCTGGTGGATGCCTTTAAGAATATGGGACTTGAATGCTTCGAACCCTTCGGCGCATTCTACATCTTCCCCTGCATCAAA
>JAEEIK010000138.1 GCA_016281335.1 Lachnospiraceae bacterium
ATATTATCTGTCACCGCGTATGTTGCTGCCAATGCAATGATGCAGCCTCCGATAAAATATATATTCTTTAAAAACCTTGCCATATTGGCCTTATATAATCTTAACATTCTCTCTCCTCCGTTTACTGTATCTCTTTTTTATTAAATATCAGGATGCCTGCTATAAGTGATATGATCACCAGCCCCAGCGATCCGCCCAGGTATGTAAGAGTCCCATAATGTGGTCTCATACTCAGATATGCATATGGTACATAGCGATCATAAAAACTGTAGAGCATGAGCTTCATCCTACTCAGTGTGCATTTCCCCTGTGTGGGATAAAGCTTATCGATTATCTCCAGGCTGAAGATATTAAGTCCCACTGCTACAGCTATCCCGACAACATACGATATCTTTTTACCTCCAAGTATCATTACCAGCATTGTCGAAAAAACAGCTATCGATATACAAGCCATGGTAATGATAAGCCAGTAATCAGCCAGTTCGCTCAGCGTCATCGATATCAATCCGCCTTTTGTACATAAGAGCGATAATACCACAGACTCTGTGAAAGCCACCGCGCAAAGGATGATCGCCTGCATCGCAGCTGTTATCTCTGCCGACAGGAACACTTCCGTTCTTACTGCCCCGGATATCAGTTTATTGCGTATGCATCCGTCCGAATACTCACCGGCAGTGCACATAAGCGTTGACGCGCTCACCAGAAGTGTAGCTATCGATGCAAAGCAGGTATGTATATCGTCTGCGCTGATATCACCGCCCATAAAATGTGAAACGATCTTCATCAATACAGTATATCCCACAAGGTAAACTGTTATTGCCGCAACAAGCTCACGAAGCCCCGCATGATATATCAATTTTCTCGTATCCGCATACAGCAACTTAAACATTTACTTCTCCTCCAAGCAAAGACAGATAAAATGCTTCAAGACTTTCATCATGCTCTTCCATGTTTATGATAGTGCATCCGGCCTTATCACATTCCTTAGCCATCTCCGAAAAGACCAGCTCAGCATAAACATCCGCGGTATTGCTGTCCGATATTTTGTACTCAATATTTTTATCATCCAGTATCTTTGCAAGGATGGCAGTATCGCTCACTTTCATACGTACGGATTTGCGGCATTCCTTACGCAGTTCTTCTCCGCTCATCTGACGCACCATATGTCCTTTATCTATAAAGCCGTAATGTGTCGCCATGCGTGCCAGCTCATCAAGGATATGGCTTGAGATAAGAAAGGTAATGCCACGCTCACGGTTAAGCTTTATTATCAGCTCCCTTATCTCTATGATGCCCTGGGGATCCAGTCCGTTTGTAGGCTCATCCAGAATGATAAAATCCGGATCTCCGCAAAGAGCTATCGCTATGCCAAGTCGCTGACGCATACCCAGTGAAAACTTTCCCGCCTTCTTCCGGCCCGTATCGGCAAGCCCCACAAGTTTAAGCAGCTCATCAACACAGGAAAGATCCGGGAGGCCCAATAAAAGGCACTGCTGTATAAGATTTGACTTTGCCGACATATCCTTGTATATAGCAGGAGCTTCCACTACCGCCCCCATACGCTCTCTTGCTTTGGTTATTCTTTTATCGTCAAAAGGAATACCCATGAGCTCATATGAGCCGCCTGTAGGTCTCTGCAGACCGCACAGACAGCGTATCAATGTAGTCTTTCCTGCTCCGTTCTTGCCCACAAAACCGTAAATAGCTCCTTTGGGGATCTCCATGTTAAAGTCTTTCAGTGCCTCAAACGCCCCATATTTCTTTTCGATCCCGCTGCATTTAAAAACGTATTCCATAATTTACTCCTTTCCTCTTACCTTACAACATAAAAATACCCCTTTCCGGTCAAGAAAGGGGTAACAGAAATGTCAAGATTTGGTCAAGATTCCACGAAACGGAAACCTATCCCATATATTGCCTCTATATGGTCAATACCGTCAAGTGACTGCAGCTTCTTACGGATATTGCTCACATGCTGCTTTAATGAGCGTTCGGTACAATCGGGGGTATCTTCACTTATGCGGTCAAGTATGGTGCTCCTGCCCAATGGTCTTCCGCTGTTTAACATTAGCAGATGCAGTATAGCCGCTTCAGTCCTGGTCAGATTTATGCTCTCTTCCTTATAAGACACTGTAAGCAAGGAAGTATCCAGTTCAAGGTCCGCTGCACTGATCACGTTTTTATTATCAGCTCCGGTATCCGTCTGCTCCCGCGCTTTCGAAAGCCTTAAAAGAGCAGCGATCCTGGCCAGCAGCTCCGATATCACAAAAGGCTTGGTGATATAATCACTCGCGCCCTCATACAAGAGCCTGACTTTGTTATCTATATCGGTCTTGGCGCTCATGATAACTGTAAGTATCCCTTTAAGCTTAGGCAGCAGCTCTTCTCCGGGAAGCCCGGGGAGCATCAGATCCAGAAGCAGCAGATCAGGTTTTTCTTTTTCAAGCAGCATAAGCGCTTCGGTACCCGAATACGCTCTGGATACGATATAGCCTTCCTTCTCCAAAGCTTCCTTAAGAAGATCGCTTATAGCTGTATCATCCTCTACTATCATTATCTTATATGCCATGTCTGTATCCCTGCCTGACCGTTACTCTTCTTCCACATGCTCACGGCCCTGCGCAATGATGGAATGTACATGATCATCCGCCAGTGAATAATAGATACGCTTTCCGTCACGGCGCCCCTTGATCAGGCGGCTGGTCTTAAGTATGCGCAGCTGATGGGATACCGCAGACTGGCTCATGTTAAGCTTGTCGGAGATCTCTTCCACGCAGAGTTCCCCTTCTCCCAGTACAAAGAGTATTTTTAAGCGGCTTTCATCACCGAATATCTTGAACAGTTCCGCAAGGTCGTAGAGTATTCCGGCTTCGGGCATGTTGTTGGTATTAGTGTTGTTTTTCATAATAATCTCCATTCCGCCGCCTTTGGACGGCGGCACAAATAGTGATGAAAGTATCGACTGTCCTCCACGTTGTGTATATAATTCAAGCGAGAAGCTATACTACAAAGCACGGGGAGGTGAGTCGTAAAAACTCTCTCGTTTTAGACAGCATAATAATCAGTGTAAGTTCCACCTTCCAAGCACAAATAAGTGGCTCTATCAGACCGTACACTAAGAATTGTTTTAACTCTTGTTGAATTGTGTGGTGGAACAGTCAATGGCTTCTCTTTATTCTAAAGAAAGGAGCTATGCCGATGAAAGTTGTTTATCAAACCTGCTGTGGCGTCGATGTTCACAAATCTTTTCTCGTTGCCACAATCATCAAAACCACTTCCGGAGTTCAGCCTTCTTATCAGAAGAAGCGCTTCTCCACCTTCAACAATTCCATTCTTGAGTTTAAGAAATGGCTGTTGGACAATTCCTGCCGTGATATCTGTATGGAATCCACTGGAAAATACTGGATACCTGTGTTCAACCTTTTGGAAGACGAGATAAACATCACCATCGCCAATCCTAAATGGGTAAAGGCTGTCAAAGGGAACAAGGATGATACCAAGGATTCCAAGTGGATTGGGGATCTGTTCAGGTTAGGACTCGTACCGGGAAGTTATATACCGTGTAAAGAGATCCGTATTCTCAGAGAGTTTACGAGATACCGGTATAAA
>JAEEIK010000139.1 GCA_016281335.1 Lachnospiraceae bacterium
AAACTCCCGGACAGTGCCGCTACCGTTATAGCCGGGTCTTAAGCCTGTACACTGGCACACAAACTTTTCCGAGTCAGAGAAGAGTGCCGAAGGGTCGGATCGCCGGCTCTCCTTTTGTGTGCCGCGAAAGCGGTTTTTTTAATTCTATTTTTTACAAAAGGGAGGAAGAAAAAATGAAAAAAAGATTTCTGACAATGATCGCAGGAGCGATGACAACACTGGCGCTGCTTGCGGGCTGCGGACAGGAGGCAGAAGCTCCGGCAGCAGAAGCACCCGTAGAGACGGTTGCAGAGCCTGCAACTGAAGTACAGGAAGAAGTAGCAGAACCGGTTGAAGAGACGGTTGAAGTAGCAGAGCCCGAAAGCACCGGAACAGCGATGAAAGATCGCAGCGGTAATGATATAGTAGTACCCGCTGAGGTAAACAGCATAGTTTCCATGGCTCCTTCGATTTCCAGAGTACTGATCGATATGGGCTATGCAGATAAGATCGTATGCGCGGATACCAATACCCAGGCTTCATACGGCAGTGAGCTTGGGGCGGATGTACTTTACATGGATATGATGGCGCCTGATCAGGAGCAGCTCGTAGCGCTTGCGCCGGATCTCATTTTCACTTCAGGCATGAGCTCTAAAGACGGTGTAGATGCGTTCTCTTCCGTACGTGATGCGGGAGTATGTGTTGCTGATATCCCCAGCAGCGTTTCACTGAAAGCCATAGAAGAGGATCTGGTATTTATAGGACAGTGTGTAGGAAATGAAGCCGCAGGACAGAAGCTTGCAGATGATATGCAGGCAGCTCTTGACGAACTCGCAGCAATTGCAGCAACCATTCCCGAGGAAGAGAAGAAGACTGTGCTCTTTGAACTCTTTACACCTTCCGCAGATTATCCTACAATATATACAGCAGGTCCGGGAACCTATATCAATGAGATGATGGAACTCATCGGTGCCGTCAATATCGCAGCAGATCAGGAAGCACAGTGGCCCGCACTGACCGAAGAAGCAGCTGTAGGCGCTGATCCCCAGGTGATCCTTACAGCGGATATGTACACTCCTGATGTTATCAATGTATTGCTGACCATGCCCGGCTGGGAGAATGTAAAAGCTATCAAGGATGGCGCAGTGTATCAGCTGAATGCGGATCAGGTAAACCAGCCTAATCATCATGTTATAGATGCACTGATCGATATGGCTGAAGATATCTATCCCGAATACTTTAAGGATGCAGAAGAGCTGCGTCCCGCAGCATGAGAGGAAAGCAGAGCTTAAAACTTACAACGGCATTTGTATTTTCTGTGATCGCCATGATCCTGGCGGTGGGAGTGGGTAGTGTCTCCATTTCCCCGCGGGAGATCGTGGCGATCATTTTTTCAAAGCTGTCAGGAAATGAAATGCCTGACTTTATCAATGCTGGTAAGGTGTCTATACTTTGGGAGATACGTTTCCCTCGCGCCTGCTGCGCATTTATCACGGGAGCGCTGTTGTCTCTCAGCGGAGCAGTTATGCAGTCACTGCTGCAGAATCCGCTTGCGTCATCATATACTCTGGGTATATCTTCCGGAGCGTCTCTCGGTGCGGCATTTGTGATAGTATATGAGGTATCGATCCCTGCACTTAATTATTTTCTCCTGCCGGTATCCGGTTTTATATTTGGTCTGGCAACGGTATTTCTGGTGCTGGCTTTTTCAGCCGGACTTGACGGCAATCTTCGCAGTCATACCATCATCCTTTTCGGAATGATACTTTCATTATTTGTAAATGCCGTTCTGACATTATTGTCAGCGGCACATTCAAGACATATGCAAAGGCTCATACTCTGGCAGATGGGTTCCTTTGCCGGTCGACGCTGGGAACATGCGGGAATACTGCTGATCGTGTGTGTGATCGGCGTTATCATCGCCTGTGCCTTTCACCGGGAACTGGATCTGATGAGCTTTGGCGAGAACACTGCGGAAGCTGTAGGCGTGGATACGAAAAAAAGCAGAAGGATCCTTCTGGTGCTGTCTTCGGTGCTCACCGGAGCAGCAGTATGCTTTACCGGAGTCATCGGTTTTATAGATCTGGCGGCACCTCATGCGGTGCGCAGGATCTTCGGTTCGTCACACCGTTTGGTGCTTCCGATGAGTGCCCTTCTTGGCGGAAGTTTTATGGCACTGGCTGATCTGATATCGCGTACCATACTTTCACCGCAGGAGATACCGGTGGGAGCAGTGACGGCTCTGCTTGGTGCACCCTTCTTTCTGTGGGTATATTTCGGAACGGGGAGGAAACGATGAAAGCTGTGGAATGTTCGCAACTTCATGCGGCCTATGACAAACGTGTGCTGAATACGGATGCGGAGATACTGCGAGGTCTGGATTTCTCGGTGGAAGAAGGCAGCCGTGTGGCTGTACTGGGAGAAAACGGAAGCGGAAAGAGTACGCTGTTGAAAGCAATAAGCGGTATGCTTCCGTTTGAGGGCCGGATAAGTCTTATGGGCAGAGCGGTTAAGGAACAGACCCGCAGGGAAGTTGCCGCAACAGCTGCATTGATGTGCCAGCTGTCACAGGTATATTTTTCTTATACAGTGGAAGAGACGGTACTGATGGGACGGTACATACATCTTAACGGAGGATTTACTGCATACAGCAGTAAAGACAGGGAGATCGCGGAAGAATGCATGGACCGGACCGGGGTTAAGGGACTCGCAAAACGCCAGCTCAGCAGCCTCTCGGGAGGAGAACTTCAGAGAGTATTTCTGGCACGTACTTTTGCGCAGGATGCACCTATCCTGCTTTTGGATGAACCTACCAATCATCTTGATCTGAAAGTGGTGGCAGGAATGAGTGAGTATCTGCTGGAGTGGAGCGCACAGGAGCATCATACTCTGATAGGTGTGTATCACGATATTCCCCTGGCACTGAAACTTTCGGAATTCCTTATCGTTTTGAAAAACGGCCGGATCTCGGCACAGGGGCCGAAAGACGAAGTGCTTGAAAGCGGTGCACTTGAGAAGGCATATGATTTCGGTGTACGTGAGTATCTTAAGGAGATGGTTTTGAAATAATATGGGACAAAAAGCCCGGGTGATAATGATACAGGGAACGATGTCAAATGCCGGAAAGAGCGTCATAGCTGCCGGCCTCTGCAGGATATTCTCCGATGACGGATATAAGACAGTTCCGTTCAAATCCCAGAATATGGCTCTTAATTCATATGTAACAAAAGAAGGACTGGAAATGGGCAGGGCTCAGGTAATGCAGGCGGAATGCGCAAGGACCGAGGCTTCCGTGCTTATGAACCCTATACTCTTAAAGCCGACAAGTGATATGGGTTCGCAGGTGATAGTGAACGGCAGATCCGTCGGAAATATGAAGGCCATGGAGTACTTCAGAAATAAAAAGAACTTTGTGAAAGATATTATGGAAGCATACGATAAACTTGCTGCCGTAAATGATATAATAGTAGTCGAAGGTGCGGGTTCACCCGTAGAGCTGAATCTGAAAAAAGATGATATCATAAATATGGGCCTTGCCAAACTGCTGGATGCAACGGTGCTGCTGGTAGGTGATATAGACAGGGGCGGTGTTTTTGCCCAGCTTCTGGGGACTCTGGATCTGCTGGAAGAAGAGGAGAGAAAAAGAGTAAAAGGCCTTATCGTAAATAAGTTCAGAGGAGACAGCCGTCTGTTTGAAGACGGAGTAAAGATACTTGAAGAACGCGGAAAGACAACGGTTCTCGGTGTTGTTCCATATATGCAGGTAAAACTTGACGATGAAGATTCGCTGTCGGAAAGATTTGCAAACAGGGAAGCGAAGGCTTTTGACATAGCAGTCATCAGACCGGCGCATATCTCCAATTATACGGATTTTGATACCTTTGAGCAGACAGAGGGTATATCCCTCAGGTATGTCTCGCATCCTTATGAACTTGGAGATCCGGATATCATCATTCTTCCGGGAACCAAGAATACGATAGATGATCTGAGAAAGATAAAAAAAGACGGAATGGCTGAAGTGATAAAAAACAAAGCAGCATCCGGAACTTGTATTTTCGGGATCTGCGGAGGTTATCAGATGCTCGGGAGAAAGATCAGTGATCCCTACGGAACGGAAAGCGGAGGAAGTGAGGAAGGACTCGGGCTGTTACCTGTTGATACGGTATTGGAAGATGAAAAGATACTTACGGAGTATTCGGGAAAGATCACGGGGGCAGGAGGTGTGCTGGAAGGAATAGGAAACTGCAGTATAGAAGGATACGAAATACATACCGGAAGTACGAGGCCGTATGAGGAGTTGTGCGAATTTACTTCCGGGGGAACGGGATACTGCAGGGGAAATGTGTACGGAACTTATATCCACGGTTTCTTTGACAAGAAAGAAATATGTGTTTCCGTACTTGAGAGTGTGGCGCGGCAGAGAAGAAAAAAGATCAACACAGCTTCGATATCGGACTATAATATCTTTAAAGAAAGACAGTACGATATACTTGCAAAAGGACTGAGAGAGTCTCTGGATATGGATCGCATATATGAAATAATGGGGTTATCAAATGGAAAAGAATGAATTGTTTACTCTGGAAATAAAACAGCCCGATGAAGGAATAAAAAAAGCATCGAAAGAAAGATGGGATAATATAGCAAAACCCTTGGACGGTCTCGGCGAATTTGAGGAGATGATCAGCAGGATAGCGGCCATTCAGGGAAAAGTGATCCCCGATACTTCACACAGGGCTTTGGTGATAATGTGTGCCGATAACGGTGTAGTGAAAGAAGGCGTATCC
>JAEEIK010000140.1 GCA_016281335.1 Lachnospiraceae bacterium
CAAAGATCGCAAGGATCGTGACAGCTACAGCGGTGATGATAGGAGTCGGATTTTCGAGCTTCGCCACCGTAAAAGCGGGAGAGGACAATTACACATATACCTATGACTACTGGGGAGATGTTCAGGACAGCCCCGATACCTATACCGTTGCTCAGGTATTTGATTTCGGTGCCCTCGGTCTTGACAAGAATCTGAAGGCTCCCGAGTCTCTCTATGTACATGAAAATCATGTATTTCTCTGTGATACCGGTAATAACCGTATCATCGAGTTCGAACGTTCGGGGTCCGATTCACTTACCTATGTAAGGGAAATCACCAAGATTGCCGGAGCAGATCCCGAAACTTTCAACGGACCTGCAGATATAGCCATCAGTGAAAACGGTGACTTCTTTATAGCTGACAGGGAAAACAACCGAGTGATCAGGACCGACAAGGATCTGAATTATATCATGTCTTTCACCAGACCTTCCGATCAGGCCATTGACAAAGAGATGGGCTTCCGTCCCGACAAGCTCGTGGCTGACAGCGCCGGACGTATCTATGTCGAGGCAAGCGGTATAAACAAAGGTCTGCTCAAGTTTGAAAATGACGGTACTTTCTCAGGATTTGTCGGAGCTACCAGAGTATCATACAACTTCCTGGATTATATGTGGAAGCGTTTTGCATCCCAGGAACAGCGCGCACAGATGGTTTCCTTCGTGCCTACGGAATACGATAACGTATATCTTGACAAAGAAGGTTTCATCTATGCTGTTGCAGGCGGCCTCAAGGAAGAAGACCTGGATGCGGAGAAAGTGGATGCGGTACGTAAGCTTAACATGATGGGTACCGACATACTTGTCCGCAACGGCGAGTGGCCCGTATACGGCGACCTCTACTGGGGCGGCGGCGGCGGTATCACCGGACCTTCCTATTTCAAGGATGTTACCGTGCTGGATAATGACATTTATGTATGTCTTGACCAGAACCGCGGACGTCTCTTCGGTTATGATGATCAGGGACGTATGGTATATGCTTTCGGCGGAAACGGCAACCAGGCGGGATATTTCCGTAAGCCGGTATCCATAGAACATATGGATTACGATCTGCTTGTCCTTGACCAGCTTGACGGAACGATAACGCTCTTTATCCCTACTCATTACGGTCAGACCATCTACGATGCAATGGCACATTTCGAAGTAGGTGAATATGATGAAGCTCAGGCCTGCTGGGAAGAAGTAAAGATGCTGAACGGCAACTATGATCTTGCCTATATCGGCATCGGACGTTCGCTTCTCCGTAAGCAGCAGTACAGAGAGTCTATGGACTATTTCGAAGTAAAATACGATGACGAGAATTATTCCAGGGCTTATGCGCAGTATCGTAAACAGTGGATACGCGAAAACATAATAGGAATAGTAGTGATAATACTCTGTCTCTTCCTGGTACCCATGAGTATCTCCAAGGTTTATTCACTGAAGGAAGAGATCGATAACGCAGATATATTCAAGCTGAGAAACAGACAGAGGAATAACAATCAATAACGAAAAGGGTGGACGAGTATGGCCAGATCCAGAAATTACGAAAGAGAAGAGAGTAAAGAAGAAAAGAGGATGAGGCGTGCCCAGAATTTCGCACGCTGGCAGAAGACGATGAAATTTGGCTTCTACTGTCTCACACATCCGCTTGACGGCTTCTGGAAGCTTACACATGAGCACAGAGGAAGTTATGCGGCTGCGAACACTATATTGTTCCTCACCATCTTTACCCGTATAATCAAGCTGAAATATACCAGCTTCCTGTTTTTGAACGTATACTGGGAGGATGTGAACATCTTTCTTTACATTGCCAGTATCATCTTCCCTCTTGGTCTCTGGGTTGTGGGTAACTGGGCTCTTACAACACTGTTTGACGGTAAAGGACGACTGGGCGATGTCTATATGGGAGCCTGCTACGGAATGCTTCCCTATCCGGTCATACAGATACCTCTGATGATAGTAAGTAACTTTGTTACCATAGAAGAAGGGCAGTTCTACGCAGTGCTGAGCGTGCTTTCCCTCGTCTGGTGCGGTATACTGATCATCTGCGGTATGGGACAGATACATGCATATTCTGCAGGAAAGACTCTGATGTTTACCATAGCTTCGCTTTTCGCGGTGCTGGTCATGATCTTCCTGCTGATGATATTCTTCAGTATGGTTACGCAGGGTATCTCGTACTTTATCTCTATCGGACGAGAACTGATGTACCGAATGTGACGGCGAAAGACTATAAGACCTTGGAAGGATAGGAGTTGCCATGAGCGAAGAAAATAAGACAAAAAAAGAAAAACCGGTGAAGGTAAAACCGGCAAAGAGAAGAAGAGTAAGGGGCGAGGCCAACACGGAACGCGCCAATGCGATACGTGACTTTTTCAAGAGCCTTATTGCACCCGTGATCTTTCTCGGACTGATAGGCATAGGCGTTTTCCTGATAATCCACTTCGTTAACCCGGAGAAGGAAAAGGTACAGATAATACCCTACGGCTATGAGGGAGGCGAAGATCCGATAGTAATGGAGAGCAATGACATACTCTTCACCATGGACCCGCTGACCACTCATTTTACTGTCACCAAAAAGTCCACGGGTAAGGTCTGGTCTTCCTATATAGAAAATGCCGAGAGCGACTCCAGAGCTCTTTCGGAAGAAAAGAACCGTATGATGTCCAACCTGCTGCTCACCTATACCATCAAGAGCGGTCTGGAAACAATATATGATACGAAATCCTTCAGTGTTGACAACTCCATTTACGAGATCAAGCAGGAAGGTGATACAGTAAAGGTATTCTATACACTCGGTAAAGTCGAGAGAGAGTATATCATCCCGAAGGTAAAACGTGTGAGCGAGATGGATGCCCTCAGAGAGAAGATGGAAAAGAACAAGGCTTCACTTGTTAAGGATATGTACAAGAAGTACGATATCAAGAAGCTCAAGAAGGGTGATGACAAGGAAGCGCTGCTTGAGAAGTATCCCATATTTGAAACCGAGCCTATCTACGTGCTCAAGGATAACGCCAGAGAAGACCGTAAGCAGGTCATAGAGGAAGCTCTTGAAGAAGCAGGGTACACCTATGAAGAGTATCAGGCAGATAAAGAGCTTGACCAGTCCGAAGGCGATGAAGAGAACGAGCTCTTCAATGTAGAGATGGATTTCCGTCTTGAAGGTGATGATCTGGTAGTTGAGCTGCCTTTCGATTCCATGGAATATGATCCCGAGGCACCCATTACGATGATCACCCCTCTGCCTTATTTCGGCGCAGGAAGCAAGAATGAAGAAGGCTTCATGCTCGTGCCCGAAGGCGGTGGCGGAATTATAGAGTACAATAACGGCAAAACCGCGCAGAACAACTATTATGCAAATATGTACGGCTGGGATTTCTGTATGAGAAGAAAATATGTCATACATAATACCAGGGCATACTTCAATGTATTCGGACACTCCAGCGGAGAAGGATCTTTTATCTGTATCCTTGAAGACGGTTCCTCTTACGGTTCCGTGAAGGCGCTGGTAAACGGAAAACAGAATGACTACAACTTTGTAAATGTAGATTATACGATGATCCCCAAGCAGGAATTTGATATATCCAATATGTCGAGTTCGGCTGTTTACTCCTTCCTGCCCAGTCTTCCGGCCGGAGAAAAGATAGTACAGCGTTACCGTTTCCTGGATTCCACGGACTATGTGGATATGGCTTATGCATACAGGGATTATCTTGAGAATACTTACGGTGAATACATGTCACTCAATACCGATGATCAGGCTCCCGTAGAGGTTGAGATACTGGGTGCGGTCGATAAGGTTCAGCAGGTGCTGGGTGTGCCGGTATCACTTCCGGTTAAGCTTACTTCTTTCAAGGAAGCCAAGGATATGATTGCCGAGATGGATTCTTCCGGTATCGGAAAGCTTTCGGTTAAATACAGCGGCTGGTGTAACGGCGGCGTTAATCAGAAGATACTTACCAAAGTAAAACCCGTTATGTCGCTGGGTAATGAAAAAGATATAGTCGATCTTGCATCTGCAGCTGATTCGTCAAGTGTTAATCTTTATATGAACGGCATAACACAGTACGAACATCGCAGCAATATCTTTAACGGTTTCCTTTCCTACAGGGATGCGGCAAGATTCCTTACCAAGGAGCGTGCGGAACTCTTTAATTACAGCCACGTTACCTATGCGGCAAGAGAAGGCTTCAAGAGCTATTATCTGCTTCATAATTCACTGGCGAAGACCATGGCTGACAACCTTGTTGCAGCTGCCAAGACTTATGGTACAGGCGTTTCCTTCGAAGATCTCGGTATGGATGTAAGTTCCGACTTCTACCGTAAGGACAGCCACAGCCGTGAGGATACCAAGAAGCAGCATGTAGAGCTTCTCAAGTCACTTGATGACAAGAGAGTCATGATCAACATGGGTAATGACTATGCGGTTCCTTTCGTGGATATGGTAACAAATATGGACCTGAAGGGAAGCGAATATACCATCATAGATAAGAACGTTCCTTTCTACCAGATAGCAGTTCACGGTTATATAGATTACACCGGTGAACCCATAAATATCTGCGGTGATGATCAGGAGCAGCTCCTGCGCAGTGCGGAATACGGTGCGGGCTTAAGCTTCACACTCATGAAAGAGAGTTCTTTCGTCCTGCAGAAGACGCTTTATTCTGAGTATTACGGCTGTGAATATGCTGCATGGAAAGACCGCATGACAGATATGTGCAAGCGTTACAACAATGAACTAGGTCACTGCTTCAATCAGGAGATGACAGACCATGAGGTGCTGAGTGATTATGTACGCTGTACCACTTATGCGGACGGAACCAGGGTATATACGAACTACAGCTTTACCGAGGATTACGTTGCAGAAGACGGCACTACCGTACCGGCCCGTGATTACACGGTTGTACGATAATATCTTAAGTATCGGATAAGAGAGGCTTTAAACATGGAAAAGAAAAAGAAAAAAAGACTGGTCGGTTTGGAAAAGAGGAAGGCTATAGCAGGTTATCTGTTTACCCTGCCCTTCATACTCGGTTTCCTGATCTTCATGCTCAGACCGTTCCTGCAGTCGCTGTATATGAGCTTTACATCTGTAGAGCTGGGCGCCGGCATCTTCAAGATGACCTGGAACGGAACGGCAAACTACTACTTCTCATTCCGTACCGATCCGGATTATGTAAGGCTTCTTACGGAGGAGCTGCTGCGAATGGTCGTATATTCACTGGCCATCATAGTATTCAGTTTCTTCGTATCACTGATACTGAACCAGAAGTTCCAGGGACGTGCACTTGTACGTGCGGTGTTCTTCCTTCCGGTCATACTTTCATCGGGTGTTATGCTCGGACTCGAGTCAAATAACCAGCTGATAGCACAGCTGCAGCAGACAGTGGAAAATGCGACATCTTCCTTCAGCATCACCGGAGGCATACAGACGATACTACGTACGACGGGTATAGGCGGAAGGGCATTCGAGCAGGTCTTCGAAGTCATCAACAACATATATGATGTGGCTCTGGCCAGCGGTATTCAGATCATCATCTTCCTTTCCGGTCTGCAGACCATACCGGCAAGTATGTATGAAGCAGCTCAGATAGAGGGCTGTACAGCATGGGAGAGTCTGTGGAAGGTTACCTTCCCCATGATAAGTTCACTTTTCCTGGTAAACTGGGTGTATACGGTAGTAGACTTCTGTATGCGTTCCGATAACCAGGTAATTGATAAGATACAGACAGTTATGATACAGAAGCAGGATTACGGCACGGCATCAGCCATGACCTGGGTATACTTCGTGGTAGTCATCGCCTTCGTCGGTATCACTTCGTTAGGAATCTCAAAGGGGGTATATTACAGTGATTGATGTTAATATAGCAAAGGACACCTTCTGGGATAGAAACAGAAAATCGGGAGGTTATCTCTTCAGAAAGAAAGCAACTCAGGTGGCGGTGAGCATCTGTCGTTTCATATTGCTTTTCGGTCTCTGTTTCCTGATACTGCAGCCGATCCTGAACAAGATATCCGTCAGTCTGATGACTGAAGAGGATCTGTTCGATCCGGTCGTTGTATCCATCCCGCTTCATTTCACGCTGGATAACTACAAGATCGCAGCAGACGTTATGAACTATAAGGTGGGTTTCGTAAACTCACTTGTGATCTCACTGACCACTTCACTTTTACAGATAGCAATGTGTACACTGGTCGGTTACGGTTTCGCAAGATTCAAGTTCCCGCTGAAGAAACTGTGGTTTGCCTTTGTCATGCTGATCATAGTGATCCCGCCCCAGGTCATTTCCACATCACTGTTCCTGCGATTCAGATTTTTTGATATATTCGGGATCATCAAGGCAGTAAAAGGTGAAGCACTGAACCTGCGTGGTTCCATCATTCCTTACTATATGATGTGCGCCGGCTGTATGGGTCTGAAGGATGGTCTCTATATCTACATGATCCGCCAGTTCTTCCGTAATATCCCGATGGATATGGAAGAAGCTGCATATGTTGACGGCTGCGGCATGTTCAAGACCTTTACGACGATCATGCTTCCCGAAGCAACACCGATCATTACTTCCTGCTTCCTGTTCTCATTCGTATGGCAGTGGACTGACGGTTTTTATTCAAGAATGTTCCTGGGCGGCAGACGTCTGGTAAGTACGAGTATATCGACCATAGTTGACTCCCTCGGCGTTTATATCAGCCGACTTACAGGTGAGAAGGTTGCAGTATCAATAGCATATTCCAACTGTATATTGTCAACTGCAACCCTGATGGTGGTAGGACCGCTTATCGTTCTTTACCTCTTTGCACAGAGGAAATTTGTGGAGAGTATTGCATCCACAGGCATCAAGATGTAAAAAATGAACAAACTTTGAACAAAGTATGAATTAATAATTGATTTTATTTTCACTTTATGGTAGTATAATAACACGGTTACTTCCGTTAGGGTAATTGTACCCAAGCGGTAAATGTAATAATCAATCTACAACAATATGGAGGGTAGAAAAGTATGAAAAGGAAATTTGTACCTGTTGTACTCGCTGCTGTGATGGCATTCAACATGGCAGCATGCTCCAGCGGCGGCGGTGAAGCACAGCCCACAGAGCCCAGCACCCCGGATACCCCGGCTCCTGCTACATCAGAGCCTGAAACACCGGATACACCGGCTGAGCCCGAAGAGGAAGTTGAGCCTTATACCGTACGTACTAAGGCAGACGGAAGCCCTATAGATCTGGGCGGCATGGAGATCATCATCCGTGACTGGTTCTCAAATGCAGAGACCGATATCATGCATGCTGATCCGGACAGCCTTTCAAGCTACGAGGCAGAGATCCGTGAGTATCGTGAGTGGGCACAGGAGAAGTACAACTTCAAGCTTAAACAGGTCGGCGGTGCTGACTGGGGCGGATGTATCCAGGATTTCGTAGACTACGTTACCACAGGTGGCGGAGCTATGGAGTATGAGTACGAAGCAGGCGTACCTGAGAAGTGCGAGAACATTATCTTCACACTTCGTGATGATGCTACAACTACTGCAGCAATGAGAAATAACGAAATGTATGATCTGTCAACTCTTGACTGCCTTGATTTCTCAGAGAAGAAATATCAGCAGAACCTCTGCCATGAGCAGTACGCTTACAAGGGTGGCAACTATGCATTCTACGGAAGCATTTCAGAGCCTCGTGATGGTGTTTACTTCAACAAGAAGCTTCTTGAAGACGGTGGACATACTGCAGACGAGATCTATGATATGCAGAAGAACGGTACCTGGACATGGGATGCTTGGGAAAGCATCATGAAGGATGTTCAGAGAGATACCGATAACGATGGTACTGTTGATGTTGCAGGTTGGACTGCTAACACCGGTGGTGCTGTAGAAGAGATCATCTTCTCTAACGGCGGTGAGCTCGTTGGTCGTGATGCTAACGGCTACGTTCTGAAGGTTAAAGATCAGGCTACTATCAACGGTCTTGAGTTTGCTAACAGAATGATCAAGGAATATCGTCATAAAGATCCTGAGGTTCAGGGTGAAGACGGTACAATGCAGCCCGCTCCCTGGGATTACTACAAGGATTCCTGGAAGAACGGTGACGCTGTATTCCTTCTTGAGCAGGAGTATGCCGGAACACCCGGTAACTTCCTTGCAGACATCAGCTTCGACGCAGGCTTCGTTATGATGCCTTATGGTCCTGACAAGGCTGACAAGCAGCTTACCAACAGATGGAGCAACAACCCCGCTGTTATCCCTGCTTGCTACACACCTGAGCAGGCTTGGAACATTGCATTCGCATATGATGTATGGTTCGACGTTCCCCCCGAGATCGAGGAGGAGAACAGTATAGTATCACGTGCTCGTTCCGGTATCTTTGATCAGAGAGCACTTGATGAGACCCTTCCTATGATGAGCGATCCCGCACACGGCTTCGTTACATATGCAGGTATGATCCCTGACCTTCAGACAGGTCCCGATCTGATCTGGAACATCAATGGTGATGCTAAGGTTTCTGAGGCAGTTGATGCTATCGTAGATTCCTGGCAGGCATATGTAGACGCTGCTAATCAATAAGCAGTATCTGCAGATCAGTAAGTTATTAATGAGGGGCGCACCTTACGGGGTGCGTCTCTTTTTGCTTTACAGTAAACGCATCCGGGCGGCAAGCTCGCTTGCGCGGGAGGAATGAGCGTACTTATGTTTCGCAATTTTTGAGAAGTAAAATGTTATATCAACGTAGTTTTTGACGGTATCACGTGTTAAAATATCCGAGTTATGAGAAGCAGATGTAAGGTAAAAAACAGATTTCTTGCAGGGCTGATGCTGTTGACGGCCCTTTTTTCGCTTGCAGCCTGCGGTAAGAAGCCCGAGGAAGCACCGCCTCTGGTACTTGAGAGCGGTGATGAGACTGCGGAATACAGCCTTACCGAAGTAATGAGAGGAACACTCGAGGAGGCGATAGCCCTTCCCTGTTATTATAAAAAGAATGCCGAGCAGGAGGTTTTCTTCCCTGTCAGCGGAAAACAGATACGCAGGATATATGTACAGGAAGGCGATGTGGTAAAAAAGGGGGATATACTGGCTGAGCTCGATCTGGGGAATATCGAGGATCAGATAGATGAGCTGGAATACAGGATCAAAAAAAATACCCTTCTGCTCTCATATATACCCGAGGATCAGGCACTTGATGAGGAAAGCCGTTATTTAAGCCTCGTGTATATGAGTAAAAAAGAAGAAGAGGATAAAGAAGCCTACGATGAAGATATAGAGCGTCTGCGGAAGCAGAATGAACAGAAGATCAACAGTTATAATGACGCCATCGAGTTTGATCAGAAAAAGCTTAATAATCTGAAAACGCAGCTTGCACAGAGCCGCGTATATGCCCAGTTTGACGGGAAAGTGACCAAGGTCGAAAAGGGACTTATCGGAACCACCAGCAATATCGAGAAATGCGTTATGACCATAGTGGATGATCAGGAAGGCTATTTTGTCAGTGAAAAGGAAGAACTGATACCCTATCTGACTGAGGAGACTTATTCGATGAAGGTCATGTTCGGCAACGGACGCGGCGATTACGAGGTATCGCTGCGTGAGCGGGACAGCTGGGGCGAACAGCAGTATTTTTCGATAGAAAAG
The DNA here is from genome assembly GCA_016281335.1 of Lachnospiraceae bacterium. GTDB lineage: Bacteria > Bacillota > Clostridia > Lachnospirales > Lachnospiraceae > NK4A136. The sequence continues at coordinate 9,637 of JAEEIK010000140.1, forward strand.
GGAGACAACATAGAAGGACTCGAAGTGGATGATAAGGGCGAGATACGGGTTGTGACAAACAAAAAGGAAAACGCTCTTTATCTGCCGAATGAATGTATCCGCAATGCGGGTGATAAGAATTATGTATATGTGGTAACGGAAGAAGGCTTAAGAGATGTGGTATGGGTGACCACCGGGCTGAAGGGAGACGGGATCACCGAGATAGTTGAAGGACTGCAGGAAGGGGATAAGGTAATAAGACGCGGATGATAAAGAACGGAATGAAAAACCGCATAGTGGCTCTGTCCATGCTCCCGGCGCTCCTTCTTTCGGCCTGCGGTAAAAAAGCCGCTCAGGAAGCCGAGGAGAATATCGTGCTTCTTGATCCTGTCAGTGTTGCAGCCAGCTATGTGCCCGTGGAATACAGGGACATATATGATTACAAGGTCGTAGGAGCCGTATGTACTCCGGCACTTGCAGAGTGTGTCATGGAAACAAGCATGACTTTTGAAGCATACGAAAAGGGACCCGGAGAGGCGGCGGAGAAAGGTGATGTACTGATCAGCGGCTATACCGGAGATCTGGATCAGAAGATAGAGGATCAGTCCAAAGCGATCGCCGAAATGGAAGAGAACCATGCGGACGAGCTGGAACAGAGGGCGGATAATCTGGAAAAGACCGAGAAGAACTACTGGAAAGAAATGGAGCTGCTCGAGGATCTTAAGAAAGCGCAGCCCGAGAAGGATTCGGATGATTATGAAGCCTGGATGGCCAAGCATTTCGGGGAATTCTCCTCAAGCGAGATGGCTGAACTGAACCTTAAGAGAGTAAAGCAGCAGAATAAGGAAAATGAGGAGCTTTATGCTCTTGATCTGGAAAGGCAGCAGCAGATACTTACAGAGCTTCAGAGGCAGAAAAATAATAAGATGCTGCTTGCAAACCGTGACGGTGTTGTCGTTGCCCTTGGCTACGTCAACAGAAGCTACGGCCCCGATTATTATTACAGCGGCGACTGGATAAGAGAGAATACCATCAGTATGGCTTTGGGAGATCTTAACACGAAACAGCTACGCTGCGATTATATCAGCAATTCCGATATCAACAAAGCCGATGATGTATATGCTCTTGTGAACGGACAGCGTTTTGAAGTAGAGTATCAGAGCTTAAGCAGCGAAGAGTACGAAAGGATAGAAGAAAAGAACGGGAAGGTATACGGAACGTTTACAGTCGAGGATCCTAACGAGGTGATACAGCTCGGAGATTTTGCGACCATAGTGATGGAGTATGAGCATCGTGAAGATGTGACAGCCATACCCAGTAACTGTATCGTACGTGACGGAGACGAATACTATGTCTATAAGCTCGACGGGGATTCCTACAGTGAACAGCCGGTGATCTGCGGTATCTCTGACGGCCAGTATACGGAGATACTTTCCGGTTTAAGTGCAGGTGATCTGGTCAGGGCCGAATTCAAGGTACCCGGAGGTTCCAATACGGCAACGATCAAAGAAGGCTCGGTCCATTCTGAATTCTCGGCTACCGGTTTTCTTTACTATCCTTCGGCAAAGGCAATAGTCAATCCTGTTATGCACGGGACCACTTACATAGATGAAGTATGTGTCAAGAGATATGAGCAGGTCAGCAAAGGGCAGGTGCTGGTAAAGGTGCATGTGGTATCGGATCCCGTGGAGATAGAGAGGACGGAACGTGAGATTAAGCGTCTGAACGAGCAGATCGCTTACTATACGGAAGAAGGCGAAAAGGAAAACAAATATCTTATCAAGAGTGCAAACAAGCAGATCGCCGATAAGCAGGAGTATGTGGACAAACTGAAGAAGGATGCTGCGACAAAGGAGATCTGCGCCGAATATGATGGCGTGATCACCGAGATCGCAGACGTGGAAGCCGGAGAACTCTGGGCTTACGACAGTACCATAGGCAGGCTTGCAGACGATCAGTCCTGCTTTGTGATGGTAGAGGATAAAGACGGCAAACTCAGCTACGGTACCATGGTTGAGGTATCCTATAAGGATGATGCCGGAGCGCAGAAGACTACGGACTGCCAGGTGGTGACGGTTAATCCCCTGATGCTCGACAAGAGTCTTCAGTCAGGTTATGCGATCGTTAAGCTGCCGCTCGAGGTAGCAGCGGAGATCGCAGGCAGCAGCCGCAATAACGAAGGCTGGTGGAGTTTAAGCCGCGTAGGGATAAAGGCAAATCTCCGTAACGTGGAGAATGTGCTGCTTGTTCCCAAGAGAGCGGTGACGGAAGTAAGTCGTACGACTTATGTTACGGTAGTGGAAGATAACGGTGTCAGACGCCAGCAGGCTTTTGTGCCGGGTGGCGCGGATGCCGATAATTACTGGGTCTTAACAGGCCTTACGGAAGGAACTGAGATATGCTGGGAATAATGCTGCAGAAAATGTGGCATAAGAGATGGATGAATCTGAGCCTGCTGCTCGGCTGTATTTTATTGGTCGCAACGGCAGTGAGTTTCCCGCTGTATCAGACTGCAGCTTACAACCGTATGCTCACGGATGAGTTTGACCATTATCTTTCAAACAAGGGTGTATGGCCGGCTCAGATGGCTCTTCAGGTTTCCACAAAAAAGGAAAAAGACGGTAAGACCATTACCAATATGGAGAAATTTATCCCCACGCTTTACAGCGATCTCGGTGTAACGGAAAGGGATACGATATATCTGTATACGATCACCGGCAGCAATGTCAACTCGGAACTTGAACGTAATGATGCCAATGATCTTTCGGCGCGTCTCGGATTCAAGAGCAGACTCGAAGAACACATCAACATAGTGAACGGCCGTATGTACAGCGATACCGGACTGACCGAAGACGGTGCGATCGAGGTCGTGATCAGCCAGAAGTGCATGACCAAACAGGGTTATCTGGTTGATGAGAACATGGTGTACAAGGCGCTTAAAAACTTTGAGGGAAAACCTCTCCGTTATAAGATAGTCGGCGTATTCCGGCCGAAGAATCCCGGTGACCTTTACTGGAACGAGAAAGAAGGCGAGTTCGATGACCTCTGTCTTATGAACGAGCAGCTTTTCCGTGACAGTTTTCTCGGTGAAAAGTCGGTGAAGTTTTCCATAGTCTGCCACTATACCGCGATGTTTGAATACAGCGATATCAGAGCAGTCAGGGCAGAGGATTTAAAGAACAGGATAGATTATTATGCTCATAACAGTACATACAGGAATGTTATAGATGAACCTCCCATACTTGAAGTGCTGAACGAATACGGCAACAAGTATTCGCGTATCAGTGCGACACTGGTGATACTGCAGGTTCCTGTACTTATCATGCTTGCAGCGTTCCTGCTCATGATATCCGGACAGATGTATGAGATGGAGAGGAACGAGATCTCGGTCATCAAGAGCCGCGGAAGTTCGCGCATGCAGATATTCCTGCTCTATCTTTATCAGGGACTTACCTTAAGCGTTCTCGGTATTGCAGGCGGTTTGCCGCTGGGCATGCTGCTGGCAAAGCTGCTGGGTTCGACCAGAAACTTCCTGATATTTGATTTTTCCGAGCAGCTGGTCTTAAGCTTTGATAAGAGAGCGCTTATATATATGCTGGGTGCAGCAGGTGTGGGACTTATGTGCCTTACGCTGCCTGCCATCAGACACAGCCGGGTTTCGATAGTAAACTTAAAGCAGCAGAAGGCGCTGAATAAAAAACGTTTCTGGGAGATACTCTATCTGGATATCATCTGTATCGCCGTTTCATCTTACGGCTTTTACAATTTCAGACGAAGTTCGGCAGACATGACCGAAACCGTACTGAACAACAAGGCGATGGATCCTCTGCTCTATCTTTCATCTTCCCTTATGATAGTAGGCTTCGGACTCCTGTTTTTGAGACTGCAGCCGGTCTTTTTGAGGATAATCTACACCATAGGCAAACGCTTCTGGCGTCCGGCACCTTTTATCGCCTTCATGGAGAATGTCAAGAATGGACGCAAGCAGCAGCTGATAATGCTCTTCCTGATCATGACCGTCTCTCTTGGAATGTATCATTCAACCGTTGCTCGCACGATAGTGGAGAATGCGGTGCGTAATACGGACTATGCCGACGGCTGCGATCTGCGTATGAAAGAAGTGTGGACCGAGATAGTGGACCGTAACGGAGCGCGGACCGGCACCTATATAGAACCGGATGCCGGCAAGTATGTGACCGCACCCTTTATCGACAGTTATACCAAGGTATATAATCTTAAAAATATAGAGATCCAGGGTGGCAGTAACGGAAAGCTCACAGTCAACCTTATGGGTATACATACAAAGGAGTACGGCCAGCTGACCTGGGTCGATAAGAAGCTCAACGGCAAGGCATATTATGAGATGCTCAATGAACTGGCGGTAGTGGAAAACGGTCTGCTGGTTTCCTCCAATTTCCGCGACAAGCTTGGCTTTAAGCAGGGTGACAGCATCTCCTATAAACGTGATAACGGCGGCGCGGGAAGCGGAGTGATCCTTGATTTCTTCGATTACTGGCC
>JAEEIK010000141.1 GCA_016281335.1 Lachnospiraceae bacterium
CAGAAGGAATGCGACTGCTGGAGGAAAGCAATGCCAAAAAGATCATGTTCGTACATCATGATCCACGTCATACTGATGTCATGCTTACAGAGATGGAAAAAGCTCTGGAGGATGACAGGGCTTCATTTGCCAGAGCCGGAGATGTTATAAGACTGTGAAAAGCAAGTGTTTACGTACAATTTTATATTCCTTCATTCTGTCTCTGGTTTTTACACTGCTGGTGCATTTCGGTATCCTGCGGTGGCTGGATCAGTGGGTGCAGGATGCGCTTTACCAGAAGCCGAGGTATATGAACGGTGAAGTGATACTGTTCGGTATAGATGAAAAGGCGCTGGACGAACTGGGGCCTTATAATACCTGGGACAGAAATATCATGGCAGAAGCTCTGGAAGTTTTGGCATCGGATCCCGAACACCTGCCGGCAGTGGTATGTATAGATACACTATATATAAGTGAAACAGATCCCGAAGCGGATGCGCGTCTGGCTGAAGCTGCGGAAAAGCTTGGCTGTGTTGTGACGGCTACTGCTGCTGTTTTTGATTCGGGCTGGTTTGAAAATTCCGAAGGTAAGATGGTCTGGGATGACTATCATATACTGGATTATGAAGAACCCTATGATGCTCTGAAAGCTGTGACTACACAGGGACATATCAATGTCATGAGTGATACGGACGGCATCATGAGACACGGGATACTTTATATAAACCCCGATGATACGGTATATTCCATGCCCTATCAGGCAGCAAAGATATATCTGGAGAAGCAGGGAGAAGTTTTGGAACTGCCGGGGACCAATGACCGGGGACAGTTTTATGTGACATTCAGCGGCAAGCCGGGAGATTATTATGATCAGTCCTTTGCAGACCTGATAAACGGGAAAATACCGGCTTCGTATTATGAAGATAAGATAGTATATATAGGACCCTATGCGGCAGGACTGCAGGACATAGTATATTCGCCGATCGACCGTGCGGAGGCGATGTACGGCGTGGAGTTCCAGACCAACGTAGTACAGCAGCTATTATCAAAGTATTACCCTGTTGAAGTATCTAACAGATTGCAGTATCTGTTGCTCTTTGTATTTTGTTTTGTAGCGGGCATATGTTTTTTCAACATGAAGCTGGTGCCTTCATCGTTTATATGCGCAGGCTTTGTGGCAGCAGATCTTCTGGTCTCGGTCAAAGCATACGATGCGGGATATATACTGCATCCTTTGTGGCTGCCCGTCGGTGTTGCCGTGATGTATATCGTAACAGTTGTTGCGCATTATATAACAGCTGCTATGGAGAGAAACCGGATAACTCATACCTTTGAGCGTTATGTGGCTCCCGAGATAGTGCATGAAATACTTAAAGAGGGAACCGAAGCTTTATCACTCGGAGGCAAGCTCTGCAACATTGCTGTGCTGTTCGTTGATGTGCGCGGATTTACTACGATGTCGGAAAGACTGGAACCGGAGAAGGTCGTGTTCATACTGAACAGATATCTGACAATGGCAAGTTCCTGCGTTGAAGACAATAAAGGTACGCTGGATAAGTTTGTGGGCGATGCGATGATGGCATTCTGGGGTGCTCCGCTTCCGCAGGAGGATGCGGTATATAATGCGGTGAAAACAGCCAAGGCTATAGTTGACGGCGCTGCAAAGGTTTCCGATGAACTGAAGGAAGAGATAGGGGAAGAACTGCGTGTAGGAGTGGGAGTGCACTACGGACCGGCGATAGTCGGGAACATGGGAGCAGAGCGTCACATGGACTATACTGCGATAGGAGATACGGTCAATACCGCAGCCAGGCTGGAAGCAAATGCTCCGGGCGGCACGGTATATATAAGCAGGGCAGTGGCAGATGAACTGGGAGACAGGATAGAGACCACTTCCCTCGGAGGCAGCATAAAACTTAAGGGCAAAGCCGAAGGATTTGAAGTATTGAGGCTGGAAAAAATAAAGGAGGTAGCGGAATGAAAAGAATAGGCATGCTTACCAGTGGCGGAGACTGTCAGGCGCTTAACGCGGCCATGAGAGGCGTTGTGAAGACGCTTCACGTGAGCAAGGAAGAAGTGGAGATATTCGGTTTTAAGAACGGATATAAAGGCCTGATAAACAGTGATTTCAAGATGCTGACCAATGTTGATTTTTCGGGTATCCTTACCAAGGGAGGTACCATACTCGGTTCTTCCCGTATGCCTTTCAAGACCATCGATGAGCCGGATGAGAAGGGCCGTAATAAGGTGGAAGAAATGAAACACACTTATTACAAACTGAATCTGGACTGCATGGTAATACTCGGAGGTAACGGCACCCACAAGACAGCAAACAGATTAAGGGAAGAAGGACTCAATATCATCACCCTTCCCAAGACCATAGATAACGATCTGTGGGGAACGGATATGACATTCGGTTTCCAGAGCGCAGTGGATATAGCGACGGATGTTATGGACTGCATACATACGACGGCGGATTCCCACGGACGTGTGTTTATAGTTGAAGTAATGGGACATAAAGCCGGATGGCTTACGCTTAACGCTGGTATGGCTTCCGGTGCAGATATCATACTCATTCCCGAGATACCTTATAAGATAGATAAGGTGATAGAAGCGATCAAACGCCGTGAGGCCGGAGGCAGCAGATTCACGATACTTGCAGTTGCCGAGGGAGCCATCTCCGAAGAAGATGCAAAACTCTCAAAGAAAGATTATAAGAAGAAGATGGAACAGTATCCGTTCCCGAGCGTTTCTTATGAAGTGGCTGCACAGATAGAAGAAAAGACAGGGCTGGAAGTACGTGTGACGGTTCCCGGCCACATGCAGAGAGGCGGAGCGCCCTGCCCTTATGACAGAGTGTTCGCATCCAGACTCGGCGCCGAAGCCGGAAAACTGATACTCAAGGGTGAATACGGCTTCATGGTAGGTTATAAGAACCGTGAAGTTGTGAAAGTTCCTCTTGAAGAAGTAGCCGGTAAATTAAAGACAGTAGATCCTAAGGCTACGATAGTGAAGGAAGCAAAGATGTTAGGCATCAGCTTTGGTGACGAATAAAAATGGCTTATACTGCTTTATACAGAAAATTCAGGCCGCAGCGTTTTGATGATGTCTGCGGACAGGAACATATAGTTACAACCCTCAGGAACCAGATAAACACCGGGCGCATGGGGCATGCCTATCTGTTCTGCGGAACAAGAGGAACAGGCAAGACTACGATCGCAAAGATATTTGCACGCGCGGTCAACTGCGAATCGCCGGTGAACGGTTCACCCTGTGGGGAATGTCCTACATGCAGATCAATAGCGGAAGGCAAGAGTCTCAATGTAGTCGAGATAGATGCTGCCTCCAATAACAGTGTTGAAAACGTCAGACAGATAATAGATGAAGTAGCTTATCCCCCGGTGGAAGGAAAATATAAAGTCTACATCATGGACGAGGCGCATATGCTTACGGAAGGCGCCAGAAATGCGCTGCTCAAGACACTTGAGGAGCCGCCTTCGTATGTCATCTTTATTCTTGCTACTACTGAAGCTCACCGCATTCCTATTACTATCATGAGCAGATGCCAGCGCTATGATTTTAAGCGTATCGCTATAGATGTTATAGCTGCGAGGATGAAGCAGCTAACCGATGAAGAAGGCATAGAAGTCGAGGATAAGGCTATTAAATATGTGGCTAAGGCCGCAGACGGCTCAATGCGTGACGGATTGAGTCTTCTCGATCAGTGTATCGCATTTGAGTTCGGTCATAAGCTTACTTATGATAAAGTCCTGGACATTCTGGGAGCCGTGGATACTTCGGTATTTGAGAGATTCCTGGATCATCTGCTCGCAGATGACGTTAAGGGCAGTATGGCCCTGATAGAAGAAGTGGTGATGCAGGGCAGAGAGCTCACACAGTTTGTGACGGATTTCATCTGGCATCTCAGAAACCTGATGCTGCTCAAGAATTCCGATGACGGCGATATGGAAAACCTTCTTAATGTTTCGGCTGAAAGACTGGAGACCATGAAGGCTCAGGCTGCAAGAACGGATATCAACATGATCTTCCGTTATATAGATGTGTTTTCGGAACTCTCATCAAGGTTGAGGTATTCAACGCAGAAGCGTATAACGCTTGAAATGTATGTGATAAGACTGCTGAGACCGCAGATGGATACGGATAATGAAGCTCTGCTTGAAAGGGTACGCAGACTTGAGAAGCTGACCGAGAAGATCGAGCGAGGAGAGATAGAGCTTAAGGCATCACAGGCAGTAGCGGCAGCTAATACAGTAAACAAAGAAGAGAAGAGCGGTGAAAAGGTGCAGCTGACAAGAGCTGTTCCGGAAGATATAAAACGTGTGGTAAGGGAATGGCCGGTGATCGTAGGTAAGACAGGTTTCCTGACACATGAGATACTGAGGAAGGCAGAGCTTTCCATGGGAGACAGTGACAGGCTGCTGATATGTCTGCCCGAGTCGGCACCCGATACTCTGACCAGAGATGCGGATATTAAAAAAGAAATATCTGAACTGATAAATGACCATGTGGAAAAAGAAGTTCCGCTGGAGTTTATAAGATATTCCGCAGACCGCTCCTTTGGGGAACAGTATGCGGATCTCAAAGAGATATTGCATGTGGAATATCTCGAAGAAGAATAAACATTAATGGGAGGTAATCATGGCAAGAAGAGGTGGATTTAACGGAGGAGGCATCCCCGGAAACATGAACAATCTGATGAAGCAGGCTCAGCGTATGCAGCGTCAGATGGAAGACAAGCAGAAAGAGCTTGAGACAAAGGAGTATACCGCATCTGCAGGCGGCGGAGCAGTAGAGGCTACTGTTACCGGAAAGAAGCTGATAACAAAGCTTACGATTTCTCCCGATGCAGTGGATCCGGATGATGTGGAGATGCTTCAGGATATGGTCATCGCTGCGGTCAACGAAGCGATCACAAAAGCTGAGGAAGAGAGCAATGCATTCATGAACGGCATTTCTTCGGGACTTGATCTTGGAGGACTTCCTTTCTGATGGATCTTTACAGTCAGGATATAAACCAGCTGATAGATGAACTCGGAGCTTTGCCGGGGATAGGATCAAAATCTGCCCAGAGGATGGCATTTCATATCATCAACCTGCCACTTGATCGGGTAAAGCGTTTATCGCAGACCATACTGAAGGCACGGGAGAACGCAAAGTATTGTAAGGAATGCTGCACTCTTACGGATGCCGAACTCTGTCCTATCTGCAGCAATGAGAAGCGAAACCACAAAATGATCATGGTGGTTGAAAATCCGAGAGATCTGATCGCTTATGAAAAGACAGGAAAATATGAGGGCGTTTATCATGTGCTGCATGGAGCCATATCACCGATGAACGGCATAGGACCTTCGGATATCAGACTGAAGGAACTCATAGAACGTCTGAAGGGTGATGTTGACGAGGTCATAATCGCCACCAACTCTTCACTGGAAGGTGAGACCACTGCCATGTATATAAGCAAACTGATAAAGCCTGCGGGTATAAAGGTTACGCGTATCGCAAGCGGAGTGCCTGTCGGAGGCGATCTGGAATATATCGACGAAGTAACGTTATTACGCGCTTTTGAAGGGCGCACCGAAATATAAAGGAGGTAGATAAATGGCTGTAGCAAAAACTGTTTTCGGGAAAACCCCGGAAGGTAAAGAGGTAGAACTGTATACCATTACCAATAAGAATGGTATGAGTGCCGAAGTGATCACTTTCGGAGCCATTCTTAAAAGCCTGTACGTGCCTGACAAAAAGGGCAAGGTAAAGGATGTGGTATTGGGGTATGACAAATTATGGATGTATTTCAAGAACGGCTGCTTCTTCGGAGCGACTGTAGGACCGTCCGCTAATCGTATAGGAGGCGGCAGCTATGTTGTAGACGGAAAGAAAGTACAGCTTCCCGTAAACGATCACAAGATCAACAATCTTCATTCCGATAAGGATAAAGGATTCCATAAGCGACTGTGGAAGGCAGAGGCCGGAAAGAACTCTGTTACCTTTACGCTTTCAAAAAAGGATAAGGATCTGGGACCCGGCAATGCAACGTTTTCGGTTACTTATACACTGACAGATGCAAATGAACTGAAGATAGCTTATCATGCGACCTCCGATAAGAAGACACTTATCAACATGACCAATCACAGCTATTTCAATCTTCAGGGACCTGAGAGCATGTCTATGGAAGAGACCGTACTCACCATCAATTCTTCAAAGTTTACCGAGACAGACAGAGCGCTGATCCCCACCGGTAATTATATTGATGTTACGGGTACTCCGATGGATTTCAGAAAGCCCAAGAAGATCGGAAAAGAAATCAATAACTTTGATTACAAGCCGCTGAAGATATGCGGAGGTTATGATCATAACTATGTAATAGACGGCTGGAACGGAAAGAAGAAGCTGATAGCAGTTGCAGAGGAAAAGAAGAGCGGAAGGAAGATGGAAGTATACAGCGATCTGCCGGGTGTACAGTTCTATGCAGGAAACTTCATAGCCGAGAATATAGGTAAAGAAGGCTATAAGAATTGCAGGAGAAAGGGCTTCTGCCTTGAGACCCAGTATTATCCCGATACGCCGAATCATGAGGAATTCCCTCAGGCATTCTTCGGAGCAGGCAAGGATTACGATACGACTACTGTATATAAATTCAGCTGGTAGGTAAAATGAGCGATACGGGAAGGATTCCGGTAGACAGGACGACATTTTTAAAACGCCGGATACAGGTCAAACTTCAAAAGGTGATACTGGCTGCTGTGATGCTGGGCCTGGTGGTTATAGGAGCAGTAGTGTTTTTGGTGTACTACAATAACAAAGAGTACACAGAACTCCGCTTGCTTTCCGTTACAGAATGGCATGCATCACAGGCGGCGACGGTGCTGCCCTATAACGGAGACCTTCTCTCATACAGTGCGGACGGGATTCATTGTACCGATTCCAAAGGAAAGGATAAGTGGAGTGTTCCCTTTACGATGCAGAAACCTTTTGTGCGTATCGCCGGTAACTATGTTAGCTGCGTGGATACCGGCGGACGCACTGTATATGTTTTTGATAAAAACGGTCAGACGGCTACCATCACCGAGAACAGTCCGGTAGAGAGACTGGAGATATCGGCAGGAGGAATGGTGGCTGTAGTACTGAATGACAATGATGTAACGCCGATACATCTGTATGACAGTACAGGAACACAGATAGCTTCCTTCAGAACGACCATGTCAAGAAGCGGTTATCCGCTGGCTATAGGAATATCACCGAATAACCGTCTTGTAGGTGTTTCATATCTTTACGCAGACAGTGGTCAGATGACTTCAAAGCTTGCCTTCTATAATTTCGGAGATGTGGGAAAAAATGAGACCGATAATGTGGTAAGCGGTTATGATAATGCGGGAACTTTGATACCTGTTGTTGCCTTTCTTGATAATGATACGGCATTTGCATTATCTACGGAAAGACTGATGTTGTTCAGCGGATCACAGAGTCCGAAAAAAAGGGAAGAGATGCCTGAACTGAATGGTGAGGTAAGAGCTGAGTATCACGGAGATGAGAATATCGCTCTTGTGTATCTGGATAAGACCGGACAGGCAAGATACAGGATGGATGTATATAACAGTAAGGGTGAGCTGAAGAGCAGTATACTCTTCAATATAGAATATGATGACATATTCTTCCATGATGACAGGGTAGTTATCTATAACGCTGGAGAATGCCTTATTTACAAGGTAAACGGTGTGCTAAAGTATCATGGAGAATTTAAGGAACCGGTAAAAGTGATGATGCCGGGAGATATGACCAACAGATACAAGCTGCTGACTGAAAGCGGCATATGGATATCAGTATTGAAATAAGACCGGATCAGGCAGAAGCAGTATCTTCTGTTCCTGTTGATATGTTCTTTATCCACTTCCCACTCTTTAATCTAAGATAACTCCAGAAAGTCTTGATGATCTGATCTGATTTAAGACAGACGTAGATCCAGAACGGAGGCAGCTCAAGTACGAAGCCTGCTACGATCCCCAGTGGTATGGATATGACCCAGAGGAAAATATTATCGGTGATCATGAGCATCTTCGTATCACCGCCGCCACGCAGCACGCCTTTTGTCATGATACTGTTGGTGGCCTGGAAGATTATGATCAGACTGATGGCAAGCATAAGCTGGTTTGCGATGGCTTTTGCCTCCTCAGTAACTTCCGTGTAGGATGCAATGATGGGATTTTTGAAAACCGTAATGAACAAAGCGCTGAACAGTCCGAGACCGAGGCCGAGACCGAAGAACAGGTAACCCTGTTTCATCGTGCGTTCTCTCTTTCCGGTTCCCAGTGTCTGACCTGTGACAATAGCGCCTGCCTGGCTTACTCCCTGTACCAGCACCGTGCTTAACTGCTGGGTAACTGCGGTGATGGCATTGGCGGCAACGAAGGTCTTGCCAAGATGACCGATGACCATGGCAACGGTGTTGTTACCGATCGCAAGGATACCATCACTTATGAGTACCGGTATACAGATGCGGATATATTCGCTGAGAAGAGACTTGGTCTTCATCAGTAGATCTTTTACTCTGAACATTATCTCTTTATCTACCAGGAACAGGTATCCGAGAATAAGGCTTGCTTCAAAAATACGTGCTATCAAGGTACCGAGAGCAGCACCGGCTACTTCCATTCTGGGTGCGCCGAATTTACCGAAGATAAAGGTATAGTTGGCAAGCAGATTGACGAAGAAAGCTCCGATGGAGACAAACAGCGGGAGCTTCACCTGTCGAACGCTTCTTAAAGCTATCGTTGTTGTAAGTGAAGTGCCTAAAAAGAAATAGGTGATAACGGACCATTTGAAATATACCGCACCCATATCGATGATGGACTGGTCATCCGTATACATAGTCATCAGAAGACCGGGGAATAAGGCGGTGACAATGGCAAACAGAGCAGCCAGAAGCAGTGTGAGCCTGAGCATCAGGCAGACGGTCTGCTTGAGAGCTCTTGCAGCATCGCTGCCGTCATCCGAAGACTTCTTCATTCCGTAATATCTTGAGATCAGCACAGAAGCGCCCATACCCAGACCCATACAGAATATCTGATATATGGATATGAACGAGTTGGCCAGGGAGGTTGCCGAAAGAGCCGTTTCACTGACATTTCCGACCATGATGGTGTCGAGCATATTGACACCTATGGTAATAAGACTCTGAGCTGCTATAGGCAGTGCCAGAGTAAAGACATTTTTATAAAAGCGCGGTTCACGATCAAACAGTTTCAATTTTATCCGGTCCTTCTTTATGAATAACAGCAATAACAATAACACAGTTTCACTAAACTGTAAACAGCATAAACGGCGGGGTTTAAAAGATTAGCAATATATGATAGTATTAGACGAGTGTATTAAATATGGAGATCATGAGATGTCAAAAGTACTGGTAGGAATGAGCGGCGGAGTGGACAGCGCCGTTGCCGCATATATGCTGAAGATGGCAGGTTATGAAGTGATCGGCATTACCCTGAAGACCTGGGTTGGAGCCGATGGTAAAGAAAGCCGCTGCTGTGAGATAGAGGATGCCGAAAGAGTAGCACAGATGCTGGGCATACCTTATTACGTAGAGAATTGCGTTGCGGAATTCAAAGAGAAGGTAACGGATCCTTTTATCAGAGAGTATATAAAAGGAAGAACGCCAAATCCCTGCGTGGGATGCAACAGGGATATCAAATGGGAACATATGCTGAAGGCGGCTGATCGTTTTGGGGCAGAGTATATCGCGACCGGTCATTATGCTTATATAAAGAAGCTTGAGAACGGAAGATATACCGTAAAGAACGCCGACCATATAGAAAAAGATCAGACATACATGCTTTATAAGCTCAGCCAGGAGCAGCTTAAAAGAACACTGATGCCTCTCGGTGCTTTTTCGAAGGAAGAGGTAAGGGAGATTGCGGTAAAAGCCGGAATCCCTGTTGCACATAAAGCGGATTCCCAGGATATCTGCTTTGTGCCGGATGATGATCACGTATCTTTTATAGAAGAAAATGCAACGGAGAGTCTGCCCGAGGAGGGTAACTTTGTTGACGAAGAAGGAAAAGTACTGGGCAGGCACAAAGGTATCATCAACTATACGATAGGACAGAGAAAGGGACTGGGACTGCCGCTGGGTTATCCCGCATATGTTAAGAAGATAGATCCTGAAAAAAACGAAGTGGTGATATCGACAGATGAAGCGCTGTATAGAAATGTTGTTTATTGCAGTGATATCAACTTTTTAAGCATAGATAAACCCGGAATATCGGAAAAGCTAAGTTGCCTTGCGAAAGTACGATATCATCATAAGGCTGAAAGAGCAGTCATAGAAATGACAGCCGAAGATGTATTCAAGATAGTATTTGAGAAGCCGGTGAGGGCAGCAGCGCCGGGACAGTCGGCGGTGTTCTACGATGAGGAAGGCTGTGTGATAGGCGGCGGAGTGATAGACGGTGTTGCTTGAAAACTGAAGTGTTTTCGGATATAATCATAAACATATCAATATAACGAAGGGAGAACGACTATGGAAGTAGTAACTTTGACCGGAGCGAATTTTGAGCAGGAAGTATTAAAGAGCGATGTACCTGTACTTGTTGATTTCTGGGCAAGCTGGTGCGGACCCTGCAAGATGCTCTCACCGTTGGTAGACCAGGTGGCAGCAGAGGCAGAGGGTGGTTTTAAGGTAGGAAAAGTGAACGTCGACGATGAAGAGATGCTTGCTGAGAGATACAATATAATGTCGATCCCTGCACTTAAGGTATTCAAAGGCGGGGAAGTTGTACGTGAATCTGTCGGTATGATCCCCAAGGACAGAGTAAAAGCACTGGTGGAGGGGCTTTGATCATGACGGATATCATTATAGTCGGAGCAGGTACTGCAGGCTTGTCTGCAGCGATATATGCGCTGCGTGCAGGCAAGAGTGTGGTGGTTTTTGAGCAGCTCACCTACGGAGGACAGATCATCAATACTCCGGAAGTGGAGAACTATCCCGGGATAAAGTCCATATCAGGTTTTGATTTTGCTACTGGACTCTATGAGCAGGCAACTGCACTTGGAGCCGTGATCGAATCTGCACAGGTGGAAGCTGTTGAAGACGGTGCGGTAAAGAAGGTGACTGCAGGCGGTAAGGTATATGAAGCAAAGGCTGTCATACTTGCAACCGGAGCAAAGAACAGGCCTCTGGGACTTGAAAGAGAAGAGGAGCTGACCGGGTCCGGAGTTTCATATTGTGCAACCTGCGATGGCGCATTTTACAAAAACAGAGCCGTAGCCGTATCCGGTGGCGGAAATACCGCACTGGAGGATGCACTGTTCCTTTCAAACTATTGTTCAAAAGTATATCTGGTTCACAGGCGTGATGCTTTCCGCGGCGAGGCAAAGCTTGCCGACAGACTGAAAGAAAAAGAGAATGTTGAATTCGTTCTCAATGCAAACATAGTAAAGATCCTTGGAGAAGATGAAGTAAAGGGAGTCGTTGTTAAGGATAAGATAAGCGGTGAAGAAAAAGAACTGGCAGTAGAAGGACTTTTTATAGCCATCGGGCAGATGCCGGACAATCAGGCTTTTTCTTCTATAGTAAAGCTTGATGACAAGGGATATATCATGGCAGGAGAAGACTGCGAAACCGGAACGGCCGGTATCTATGCTGCCGGCGACTGCCGTACCAAAGCTGTAAGACAGCTGACCACTGCAGCGGCAGACGGCGCCGTTGCCGCACTTGCAGCCTGCGCATACTGCGAACTGGCCTGAAAAAGCATCCTGAAAAAAGTGCTTGCATTATTTGCATGGATATAATATAATACCTTTTGCGAGTGCGAAAGTACCGCAAAAGATATAGCGCTATCGCCAAACGGTAAGGCAACGGACTCTGACTCCGTCATTTTCAAGGTTCGAATCCTTGTAGCGCTGCGAAAAAGAAGCCTTTCGGAAGCAATTTCGGAAGGCTTTTTTCTTGTATTTACGGGCTATAGAGGATTTTTCAGAAGCCGTTTTCTGATTTTTCCTGACTATATTATTTCAGGAAAAATCAGAACGGATTTTCGAAAGAATAATGCTAAAATCGTGTATTTTCGGATTGATTGGTAAATATATTGGTAAACATCTAGTCTGTTTTTTTCCCATTAAGCAACTCTTTGGCGCGCTGATTATGCTTTTTCTTCTCTTCTTCTGACATAGGCGCCTCAGGGTCATTTAACGGATGGAGCCCTATATAGTCCATTCCGGCATCGTGGCGCTGCAAATGTTCCAGTTGATCTTCCGGTATATTCGCCGGAAAAGTATCCATCCACATCCAGAATTCGTTTTCTATTTCAATAAGCCTGTTTGCCTTTTGTAACGGGTTCTTAATATTGTCACACTCAGCCAGATCTTTCTGATACTGATCATACCGGTCTTTCCAATAAGTCATAATGGATTGCAACGAGGAAAATTTTATACACACTTCTTCCTCGTCATTTTCAAACAATACTCCACCATACTGCCTGAATATCTGAAAAAGTCTATGCATAGCTCGAACTGAATCAAATTCCGAATTCTGAAGTGTTTCTGGATTAACACCTAGTGCAATAGCAATCTTTTCTATTTTATCCTGCTTTGGATGTCGTTCCCCCACTTCATACGCACGCATATAAGATTCGGACACACCAACTTTTTCTCCCAACTGTCTCATTGTTAGTCCTCGTTCTTTTCTGATACGACGTATGTTTTCACCCAGCGTCATAATACGCACCTCTCCATATGATTTCAGATTTATTTAGAATATAACATAGCAAATCAGTAAAATCAAGAAAAATGATGTTGACAAACATCAAATGATGTTGTAATATCAAAAACAACAGCAAAATGATATTGTTGAATATCAAAAGAAAGGAGATATCAGAATGAACAATGAAACTCTTACTTCCGGGCTTAAAATTCTGACAGTAAAAGAACTTGGCCAGGTATTGCACATCGGACGTGACAAAGCATACGCATTGATCAAATCCAATGGCTTTCCCTCCACCTGCATTGGCAGCCGATATGTCGTTACAGAACGCGCTTTAGACGAATGGTTGCAGCAGTACGAACACAAAAAATATGCAGTATGATTCAGCCAGCAAAGGAGAATGTAATGGCAAAAAGAAATGCAAAAGGTCAGGGATGCTTTGTAGATTTACCTGACGGAACAATCCGCTATCGAAAAAGTGGCGGTACCACATCAGACGGAAAAAGAAAAATTCTTACCGTCCGTGGTAGCAGCAGGGAAGCCTGCATCAAACTAATGAAGGAAAAGGAAACTGCCTGGCTCAAAGAACAACAGCGCACCATCCCGGTAAAAACCAATACCGTAGCGGAGCTTTGCAAGAAACACCTTGAGTTTCAGGCAGACAACGGTGAGTTAAAGCC
>JAEEIK010000142.1 GCA_016281335.1 Lachnospiraceae bacterium
AACTCTCTAAAAAAGTTTGTATTCCCAGCCAGCTAAAAACTGGCTAAAAATCCGTTTACTGTTGGTTTGTTTAAACCGTTCTGAATTATTCTTCATTAGAATTCTTCAGGGATTGCATTGTTGTATAATTATCAAGGTTCTGCGCCACCTGCTCACAAGCGGCTTATATAAACTACCACTTTTATAATGTACTGTCAAGGGCTTTTTTAAAATTTTTCAAATTTATTTTTCCGCATAAATACTGGGTTTACGGGAATTTATTCTTATGTAAATAAGTGCCCTTAACTTCAAAAGGTTCTGCCCACACCTTATGGTATGATACAGAACCTTTAGACTGCGATCCTTTAATATATCCGTCTATCAGATATTGAAATTACCTTTTCTCGTTTTGTTAAATACGAAGTATACGGTCTCTTCCTCGGGCTTCACATAGAGTTCCATCTCTTTCAGATCCTTGCGGCCTCTCTTCAGCTTCTTGCCCCATACATTATAAGCTGATTCTATGATGGCTGCCTTATCATATGACCTGCCGGAATATTCTATAAATACTTCAGCCTTCAATTCGTCTTTCTTAACGGCTTCCGTCTTCTTCTCGACGGGTTTTTTCTCGGGAACCTTCTTTTCCGGCGCTTTCTTCTCAGGAGCCTTCTTAGCTGCAGGCTTCTTTACTTCAGCCTTTTTAACTTCAGCCTTTACTTCCTTTTTTACCGGTTTGGTCTCTTTCTTAACCTCTTTTTTAACTTCTTTCTTTACTTCTTTTTTCTCTTCTTTTTTTGTTTCTTTCTTTGCTGTCTTTTTTACTTCCATAACCTTTTCTTCTTCCTTTGCTAATAACTGCTCTTTAAGCAATACCCTTGTCTGTTCTTTGGATAATCCGTCATTCTTTGCTGCCTGGCTTTTCTTAGCTGACTTCTTCGTTCCCGTTGCGACAACTGTTTTCTCTTCTTCCTTCTTTTCTGCCGCTGCCGCTTCCTCAGGTGCCTTGGTAAGAAAAGCTGCTGCTAAAGGTTTGATAATAGCCTTATCAGATTTTTTTGATGCCATCTATCTATCCTCTCAATCTTTTCAATTGGTATATGGAAATCATTTTTTATCGTATCACAACAATACAAAAAAGTCAAAAAAGAGTTCAGTTTTCAAGGTATTTCATCATCGCCTCATAATTCTGTGCGGCGTCATAGTAGCCCTGAAGATATAGTACCTTCAGCTTCCTGGCATCTTTTTCTATACGCTCGATCTTGATGATCGGCTCCGGTCTCATCACGAACAGTCTGCCGGCCTTCTCCTCGCTCTCGATGAAATCCAGCGTCGCATTGTATGCGATATGCCTTCTCCTCATGGCCTTTACAACACCGGGATACTTTCTGTATACCCTTCTCATCATCATATCATTGGCCTTTGATATCGGCTTTTTCCTGTAACCCACAGGCCTGGTAAGTATCACGACATTCTTTGCATTGCCTGCCTTTATCGATCTCTTCACCGGAATGGAATCCGAAATGCCTCCGTCAAGATATACTCTTCCTTCATATTCGACATTACGGGATACCAGCGGCAGAGACGCCGAAGCCTGTACGGCTGTTATATCATGATGCAGATCGTGCAGTTTTAAATACTCCGCACGTCCGGTCTGCAGATTTGTTACAACGGCAAAACACTTTCCGGGATATCTCATCGCCTCATCATAATCATAAGGATCGAGTACATTGGGGATCTTGTCGTAACACATCTTTACCCCGAACAGATCTCCTGTCCGCAGAAAAGTGTATGCACTGCAGTACTCCCTTTCCTTCAGATACTTTGTGCTTATGTTAAAAGCCCTGCCTTTTTGCTTTGACATATAGCTTGTCAGATGGCAGGCACCTGCACTCACTCCGTAACACGCAGAAAACTCAAGACCTTTTTCCAAAAAGAAATCAAGTACACCCGCGGTGTAGACACCGCGCATTCCGCCGCCTTCCAGTATCAAACCGGCATTGATCATAACATTCCTCCAATCACGAAATAAGCCAGGACTACTGCGCCCAGCACGATACGGTAATATGCAAAAGGTTTGAAGCCCTTATTCTTACTTATATATATTGTAAGGAACTGTACGGTGAATACGGAAATGATAAACGCCGTAAAGAAGCTCACTCCGAGTATCACGGCTTCGCTTCCGTTCATCATCATTCCGTCCTTCATGTATTTCAAAAACTTGATAAGGCTTGCTCCGAACATGGTCGGTATTGCGAGGAAGAAAGTAAACTGCGTAGCAACATTCCTTGAAAGACCAAGCATGATACCAATAAGTATTGTAGCTCCTGATCTGCTGGTACCCGGAAGTGCAGCAGCTATCAGCTGAGCTATACCGATTATCAACGCTATCTGCCAGGTCAGATCGGGAATCTTTTTTATCTTCGGTCTCTTATCTTCATTCTTATTTTCGACTATGATGAACAGTATACCTACAAGTATCAGCATGACTGCTACTATATAAGGCTTATACGGCGCAGTGAGTTCTTCCACCATATCATCAAGAAGAAAACCGTACAGCAGTCCCGGTACACAGGCCAGAGCTATCTTCAGCCACATGAATATAGTCTTCTTTTTTGCTATCACGGAACCGAAGAGTTTCCAGTTGTCGTCTTTTGTTTTTTTGCTCTCATCTTTTTTATCGATGCCGAAGGGCCATATCACTTTCCAGCTTAAGAGCACCACGGCAAGGATCGCACCCAGCTGTATCACTACATCGTACATCTCCATGAAAGCAGCTTCCCTTTCGGGTGCAAGATCAAACTTAACCCATTCGTTTAACAGTATCAGATGTCCGGTTGAACTGACAGGCAGCCATTCCGTTATGCCTTCGACTATACCGAACAGTATTGCTTTTAATATCTCTATCAACGGTATGTCTCCTCCACAAATTTTCTGAGCACGGGTATGCTGCGCTCAACCTTTTCGGTCTCTATGCAATAAGCCATACGGAAATATCCTTTTACTCCGAAGCTGTCGGAAGGCACAAGTATCAGATCGTATTTCTTTGCTTTCTCACAGAATGCATTTGCATCTTCTTCCAGTGCCTTCGGGAAGATATAGAAGGTACCTGAAGGCCTTACCACTTCAAAGCCCAAAGCCTTCAGCTCATCATAAAGTATATTCATGTTCTTCTCATATACCTTGAGATCGCTGGTCATATCAATGCATCTGCCCACAGCCTGCTGTATCACTGAAGAAGGACAGTTATGTCCCGTGCCTCTGGATATCTGTACGCACATAGGTACTATCATATCTGCATCCTTTGCCTTCGGATTGACTGCAAGATAACCTATACGTTCACCGGGTATCGAAAGTGATTTCGAGAAAGAATAGCATGAAAGCGTGTTATCATAAAACGCAGATACATAGGGTGTCTCTGCATTATCAAACACTATCTCTCTGTAAGGTTCATCGGAAATGATGAATATCTCATGACCGTATTCCTTCTGTTTTTCAAGTAATACCTCCGCAAGTTTTTTAAGTGTCTCTGCGGAATATGCGGCACCCGTAGGATTGTTGGGTGTGTTGATCAGCACAGCCTGTACCTTGGGGTTCAGCATCTTCTCAAATTCTTCGAAGTTGATCTGGAAATCCTTAGTCTGTGCGGGAACTGTCTTTAACACCGCCCCGGTTTCATTAATATAAGGATAGTACTCGGGAAAGTGGGGAGCAAAGGTCAGCACTTCATCGCCCGGCGCTGCCACGCATCTTACCGCATGAGCTATAGCGCTTGCTGCTGCAGATGTCATGAATATATGCTTCTGCTCATAATCAAGTCCGAATCTTCTTTTTAAAGAATCCGCAACTATGCTCCTCACCTCGGGATTACCCGGGTTGGGACTGTATCCGTGAGCTTCCGCGGAAGACTTTGTTTTAAGTATATCAATGATCGCATCATTAAATGCATCGGGCACAGGTACCGAAGGATTGCCGAGAGTATAATCAAATACGTTTTCGTATCCTATCTCTTTTCCTCTCTCCGTTGCAAATACGGAAAGCGCCCTTATAACCGATGCGCTGTTGCACATATCTTTATAATGCTGTGATAACATCCTATTACCTCCTACTTTACGGATACATTTGTTTTTGCAGTCAGCTGCTGCTGGTTCATTATCAGCATCTGCAGACGGTTTTCGATATTGGCAAAACTTACATCCGGATCATAATCCAGCGGTAACAGCTCTATATCCGGATACATTTCCTTCAGCTTCTTGCATACGCCTCTTCCTATTACATGATTCGGCAGACAGCCGAAAGGCTGAAGTATCACAAAGTTCCTGCAGCCATGGCTTGCATAATGCATTATCTCTGCAGGGATCAGTATGCCTTCACCGGTATCAAAGGTATGATGTATCACATCATCACTTACCTTACCGAGATCTTCCATCAGCACTGCCTTATCATGAAGCTTAACATGTCTTGCTATTCGGTCTATTGCTTTGTGAGCATAGGTGAAGAAAATGTTTGCGACATTTGACCAGAACTTCGTAGCCTTATCCCTCTTCACTCCGAACTCTTCTATCTGTTTATGCTGACAGAAATATGACTTCTGAATGACATCGGTCATCTTCGCTTCTATTATTTCAAATCCGTTATCTTCCAGATATTTTTCTATATCGTGGTTTGCACCGGGATGGAAATTAAGCAGGTATTCTCCTACGATCAGTACCGTGGGCTTCTTTACGCTGTCATCATATTTTACTTCCGTAAGACACTTAAGAGCTTTCTTGAATCCGTTTATCGCACCTAGTATGCCGAATCTTTCCAGTCCCTTTACCAGCATATCCATTCCCTTTTCAAAGGCCGCATCGGCACTGCCTTTTATGAGCTCATAAGGTCTTATCTTTCTGAGTACTTCTTCAAGTGTGTCAATGATAGGCAGACACATTGAAACACGCAGAAGCGACTTTGCGTTCATCTTGAAGCCGGGATGCATATCGTGAAGATCCACATCATCGTTAGTAACTATCGCAACATGTGCAAAGCCAGCATCATCAAGAGCTTTCCTTAATATCGTCGCATAATGAGGCAGGCGGCAGCATCCCAGATACTTCGCCATTGCTACGGAAACATCGTTGGTATCATATTTTCCGCTCATCAGTTCCGCAAGGATCTCACCGATGACTATCTGGGCAGGGAAGCAGATATCATTGTGCGTATATCTTTTTCCGAGACGTATCGCCTCTTCACGTCCTACGTCAAGGGGAACGGTCCTCAGTTTCTGTCCCTTGAAAGCAGCACTCATTACCTGGCAGAAAGCATGTGAAGAATTCGGAACAAGTACAATCTTTTCCTTTACTTCCTTCTTTGTAAACTTAACGGGATAGGGATCCTGAAGCTCCTTTACTTCTCTCTTCAGCTTCATGCTGCGTTTTCTCTGTATGGTCTCTATGAAAGAACGCACTCTTATACGGAGAGGCCCCTGTGCATCGGACTCATCTACCTTCAGGATCAGAGGAGCCTTATTGCTTATCTCTTTCATCATACGTACGATCTCATCTGAGAGCACCGCATCATGTCCGCAGCCGAAACTTACTATCTGTATGTATTCCAGATGTTCGTTCTTAGCCGCCAGTATGGATGAGCCCAGCATACGTGCATGGAAATTGTTGACGATATCTATCCTGGAATTTCTGAGTTCCACTTCGGGCAGTTCCGGAAGCGAATCTGCCGTAAGCACGGGAACACCCATGGATACCAGCAGTTCAGGCAGCTCGTGATTTATCAGCGGATCGTTATGATAAGGACGTCCCGCAAGCACTACCGCAAAGCTGTCTTTTTCCGTTACCTGATCCAGAACTTTCTTTCCGTTTTCTTTCAGTTCGTGATCATAGTCTCTCTGTATCTGCGCAGACTGGCGCACAGCTTTTATGGTCGTTTCTTTATCTATGTCATAGGTATCATACATATACTCCGCCAGCTGTTTTTCACGGTCTTCTTCCGCATACCAGTAGAAATACGGTGAATCAAAAGGTATGCCGTATTTGGTGAACGGGTTGTCGGAATTCTTTATGACTATGGGATAGCCCTTTACCAGCGCGCATCTGGAGAAGCTGGTCTCCTCCTTGTTTTCGGAAGGCATTACGACTATCTCAGGCATGAATATACGGTCCACTCCTGCCTTCACCAGTTCGCGTATATGTCCGTGCACAAGCTTCGCAGGGAAACACTCAGTATCTGAAGGAACTGCATGTATGCCGTTCTCATATATCTTACGGTTGCTTTCCGGTGTTGTTACAAATCTAAAACCAAGTGATCTGAAGAATGACTTCCAGAAAGGCATACCCTCCCAGAAGTTAAGCACTCTGGGTATTCCTATGGTCATTCCCCTGTCTTCGCAGAAGGTCTCATAAGGATAATCCTTCATCTGCAGCTTCTTTCTTATCTCATAAAGATTTGCAGGTTTATCCTTTTTCTCGTTTAATTCTTTTATCTTCTTTATCGTATCTTTATCCTTGGGATCTCCGATCACTTCACCCTTCTCACAGCGGTTGTTAGTGACCCAGGAATCTCCGGTGGAGAAAGTAAGTATCGCCCTGTTGCAGTGGTTGGTGCAGTACGGGCAGGGTGAATTGGCCTGCTGTGTATAAGTGAAAGCTTCAAGTTCTTCATATGAGATAAAGCTCTTCACGAAATCGGCTTCCTGTGTTCTTTCCTTTGCCCTGAGTGCCGAACCTATGGCTCCCATCAGACCTGCGTAAGGAGCCCTTATCACTTCGCAGCCCACATACTGCTCCATGGCGCGCAGCACTGCATCATTCTGGAAAGTACCTCCCTGTACCACTATCTTCTTTCCAAGTGAATCTATATTGGGAACACGGATGACCTTGGTAAATACATTCTCTATTATGGATCTGCATAAGCCCGCCATAATATCATTCGGCTGTTTTCCGTTTCTCTGTTCGGTTATTATCGAACTGTTCATGAACACGGTACATCTGCTGCCCAGCTTCGCAGGATTCTCCGATGCAAATGCGCGCTCGGCTATTTCCTTAGTCTCTATCTTAAGCGTACGCGCAAAGTTCTCAAGGAAAGAACCGCAGCCAGAAGAGCAGGCCTCATTAACGACTATATTGGTAATGATGCCGTCTTCAAGCCAGATTGCCTTCATATCTTGGCCGCCTATATCAAGTATGAAACTCGGATCTTCAACGTACTTGGATGATGCGAGAGAATGCGCGACAGTCTCCACCACATGGGTCTCGGTACGAAAAGCCTTATTGAAAAGGAACTCTCCGTAACCCGTAGATGCTGCAGCA